>NZ_JBFSUV010000065.1:0-27040 GCF_041467515.1 Vibrio sp. 10N.247.311.12 | reverse complement strand
TTCACAATAATTCATCAATCTTAATTAGATCACATTTTTACTTTAATTGGTATAATTCACTAGCTACCACCAAAAACTTAAGTACGATATGCACCTAATCCTAAATGGCGACTAATATAATGAGTAAGAGTCAGTAATTTGGGATTATTATGAGGTTCTTTTTTGCACTGGTTGTATTCTTTTGTTCATTTTCTCTATCAGCAACTTCGTGGGAAAAAGAGAGTCACCCTACTAGAAATTCACCCTCATCAATTGGAAGCTATGCCAATGGCTGTCTAGACGGCGCGCAGGCTTTGCCTATTAATGGTTTGGGGTATCAGATCATTCGCCCTCAAAGAGAGCGCTACTATGGCCATACAGAAGCTATAAAGTTTATTGAGAGGTTAGGAGTCACGACCAGCGAGAAGCTCAATACTAATTTATTGATCGGTGATATTTCTCTTCCCAGAGGAGGGCGCTTTTCTTCAGGTCATTCAAGTCATCAAACAGGGTTAGATATTGATATATGGCTAAGGTTAACCAGTAAGAGGTTGTCAGAGAACGAATTAGCTGTGCCTAAACCTGTGAGCGTTGTGGATCTTACCAACTACAAATTGCGTGAATCGAATTGGACCGATGATCATTTTCAAGTTATTCGTTATGCGGCGAAAGATGAAAAAGTGGTGCGTATTTTTGTTCATCCAGTGATCAAGCAAACCCTTTGTGAACAAGAAAACTCTGACGCTAATGATAGAGCTTGGTTAGGCAAAATAAGACCTTGGTGGGGACACCACTCCCACTTCCACGTTCGTTTAAAGTGTCCTGAAGGCAGTTCAAACTGCATAGCTCAAGCGAGCCCTCCTAAAGGTGATGGTTGCGGATATGAACTTGCAAGTTGGGCTCCACAGACTGTTCCAGTTCCACCTCCTAAAAAAGTAGCGAAAACTAAGAAAAAGAAAAAAGTTAAAGTGATGCCAAGTCAATGTTTGGCCTTGATATCTAAGAAGTAATCCTGTTTATCGAGGCTTTTTACAGTGGTACTGCCACTGGTTTTTTCGACTCTAAAACTGGAGAAATATCACACTTTTGTCTAGAGTTTATAAACACGAGATTAAGAACATCGTTTGATATTAATAAAAGCAATAACGGTATCAGCAAGGGCGATGGCGAATTTGACAAGGTTTGGTCAGGGATTGAGTGTTTTGGGGTGAAAGATGCGGCTTATATGCAGTATGCGAAATCAGAGTCTGATACCCGTCGATAGATAATTCAAGGATAAGACTATGACTATGATTTGTGCGAAGGAATTTTCAGAATGGTTAAGACATAGGTTCAACGCTGAAAGCTCGGGTATTTCAATTTCAAGAGATGACATCAATCAGCTAACAGGCAGACAACGTTTAGACCCTAGTTTCGTAAATGATGTTCACTATGAATTGATGCAGTATGGAATGGCATTTGTGACCGATACCAGCAGGGAAAACTTTTATCTTGTTCCTATAGCTCAATCAATAAACTGGCGAGAACGACTCGAATATCAATTTGAAAAAGAGCTCTTCTGCAATATTTATCCAATCGGAAAATCAGGATGAAAAAAAAGGTTCAACTTATGGTTAAGTTGAACCTTTCTTCTTTTAGGTCAAGCCTTGAATGATAACAAACTTCTCAAGTAGCTCGTCATCAGTTTCAATATGGTTTGGGTCAGTGATGATGCATTTTGTAATCGGACACACTGACTGGCATGTTGGCTTTTCATAGTGACCTTTACACTCTGTACATAAATCAGGATCGATCTCGAAGATGCTGTCGCCCATAGTGATTGCACCATTTGGACATTCAGGATCACACATATCGCAGTTTATGCACTTGTCAGTAATTAACAGAGCCATTATTTTCTTCTCAAGTAAGTCGCTTAAGTAAAAATTATTTGCCTGATGCGTTACGTGTATCTTGGCCTTCGCTCAAGTTACGCATCAGCAAGCCGTACTCTAGATCTAGATCTGCTGGTACAGGAATAAATACAAAGTGACCGTTACCTTTCGCATCGTCGACCGCTTCAGATTTGCGGTTTTCCATAACTTCTAGTTTGAAAACAACGTTACCTTTCGGTGTCATCATTTCTAAGCTGTCGCCTACTAGGAACTTGTTCTTCACTTCTACTTCCGCTAGGTCACCACGGCGCTTACCTGTGAACTCACCAACAAACTGTTGAGTGTCAGAGATAGAGTAACCGTACTCGTAGTTTTGGTATGTATCGTGTGTATGGCGACGTAAGAAGCCTTCAGTGTAACCACGGTGAGCTAGGCTCTCTAGTGTACCCATTAGGCTTTCATCGAATGGTTTGCCTGCCACTGCATCGTCAATAGCTTTACGGTAAACCTGAGCAGTACGTGCACAGTAGTAGAAAGACTTAGTACGACCTTCAATCTTCAGAGAGTGAACACCCATCTTCGTTAGGCGCTCAACGTGTTGGATTGCACGAAGGTCTTTTGAGTTCATGATGTAAGTACCATGCTCATCTTCAAACGCTGCCATTTTCTCTTCTGGCTTGTGTGATTCAGAAAGCAGAACCACTTCGTCTGTTGGTTTACCAAGGCCTAGTGTGTTGTCTGGACGCTCATCTTGAACTTCAATGTCTTGCGTTTCTACTTCTTGAATAGCAACACCAGTAGGGTTTGCTTCAACGATCTGACCGTTTTCGTCTTCTTTCGCTGCTTCTGTTTTGTATTCCCAGCGGCAAGCGTTGGTGCAAGTACCTTGGTTTGGATCGCGCTTGTTCATGTAACCAGAAAGCAGACAACGGCCTGAGTAAGCCATGCAAAGAGCTCCGTGAACAAAGATCTCTAGCTCTGTTTCTGGGCAGTGTTCGCGAATCTCTTCGATCTCTTCAAGCGATAGCTCACGAGATAAGATCACACGCTCAACGCCTTGAGTTGACCAGAACTTAACGGTCGCCCAGTTTACTGCGTTTGCTTGAACAGAAAGATGGATTGGCATTTCAGGGAATGCTTCACGAACCATCATGATAAGACCAGGATCTGACATGATAAGCGCGTCAGGGCCCATGTCTACAACTGGTTTGAGGTCGCGAATGAATGTTTTTAATTTAGAGTTGTGCGGCTGAATGTTACATACAACATATAACTTTTTGCCTTGAGCATGAGCTTCATCGATACCGATTTGTAGGTTTTCGTGATTGAACTCGTTGTTACGAACACGAAGGCTGTAACGTGGCTGGCCTGCGTATACTGCATCTGCGCCGTAGGCGAATGCGTAACGCATGTTTTTGAGGCTTCCTGCCGGTGATAATAGTTCAGGTACAAATGGTTTTTGTGTAGTCATTGCTTCGTTCTCTAATCTGATCTCAAGTCAGGTTGATACCACCAAGTGATATCAAAGGGGCGCAAATTTTACGCTAAAATGAGTTTGGTTGATAGCCCTAAAGATAGCAATGACATTAACAAGAGGGTCTAGAGGCAGATATAAGTGAGAACTTAGTGAGAAATAAGCTCAGATACCGTTAGCACCTGAGCCTATAGTTTGACTGATTAAGCGTTAGGTTGAGTTAACCCGCCTAATGATTCAAATAGGTTTGGAAGGAAAACACTGAACTCACCACAAAGTAGAGAGAAGTCCGCATCAAAACGCGCAGCTTGATCTTCACGAGGAATATCGTCGTTTTCGTCTTTGAGCTCATCACTGAATTTTAGGCGTTTGATGCTGCCATCTTCTGCAAGAATGAATTCAATACGGTCTTGCCAGTTGATAAGAAGTTTCGTCACCATCTTATTGGCTTCGATGTGGTTTTTAATCTCATCAGCTTCTAGTTCTTGTTTCTTAACTCGAACAATACCGCCGTCTTCTTGAATAGATTTTAGTTCTGCTTCATCAAGCATAGTGATGCCTTGTGGCGTATCACCTGATTTCACCCATTCTGTAAGAGTCGTTTCGATCGCTTGCTCTGGGATAGCTGGCACTACTGGCAGGCTACCCATTGTCTTACGTAGCAATGCTAATACATCTTCTGCTTTTTTGTAGCTGCTCGCATCAACCACAATGAAACCTTCTTTTGGCATGATCAGCGCGTAAGTGAAGTTGCTGCGGCTGAATGCTCGAGGAAGTAGATCAATGATGATGTCTTCTTTTAGGCTGTCTTTCTCTTTCTTTTTCAGAGGGGTACCAGACTCTGCCTCAAGCGTTTCTACTTTTGCGTTCAATGATTCTTTGATCACAGAAGCGGGTAGCATTTTCTCTTCTTTCTTTGCACAGATAAGAATGCGGTTTTCTGATACGTGCGTCATCATATCGCCATGTCTACCCATTGCGTGTACCCAACCAAACTTCTGTTTGTCTTGGCTACCACAAGGAGTAAAGCGGAATTCTTCAAGTTGTTTCTCTAGCTGATCTGCGTTGAAATCAATATCACGGTTGAAGCGATAGACTAGGCAATTTTTAAACCACATAAATTTTTCTCATACCTTTTTAGAAGTGCTTCATGATATGAGATCTAATTCGATTTGTCCCTAGCTCTGTATCAAAAGTTATAAAGTGAAATGTTTGAGACAGTTATATGAAAATTTGTTTTCAAAGGTCACAAAAGTGTCATAATTAACTCAGATAATGCAATGCGTTGATTAAATACAAAGGCTATTCAATTATGTCGAGAAGGATTCTGGTCGTTGAAGATGAAGCACCTATTCGTGAGATGCTGTGCTTCGTGCTTGAACAAAAAGGCTACCAAGCAGTAGAGGCTGAAGATTACGATACAGCGGTAAACAAGCTATGTGAACCTTTCCCAGATCTAGTATTACTAGATTGGATGCTACCTGGTGGTAGCGGGATAAACTTTATCAAGCACATGAAGCGTGAAGAGTTAACTCGCAACATCCCAGTGGTGATGCTAACGGCTCGTGGAGAAGAAGAAGATAAGGTGCGTGGTTTAGAAGTGGGTGCTGATGATTACATCACCAAGCCATTTTCACCCAAAGAGCTCGTTGCTCGCCTGAAAGCGGTTATCCGCCGTGTAACGCCTACTGCACTAGAAGATGTGATTGATGTACAAGGTCTTAAGCTAGACCCAGTATCTCATCGTGTTACCGCAAGCGAAGGTCCAGTTGATATGGGACCAACAGAATTCAAAATGCTGCATTTCTTTATGACTCACCAAGAGCGTGTGTACAGCCGAGAGCAGCTGCTTAACAACGTTTGGGGTACCAATGTTTACGTTGAAGACCGAACGGTTGATGTACATATTCGACGCCTGCGTAAAGCGCTTGAGTCTGCAGGTCACGATAAGCTAATCCAAACGGTTCGTGGCGCTGGCTACCGTTTTTCTACAAAGGCTTAATGTGGCTTCGCTGCCCAGTTTACGGATTCCTGAATGGTTGAAAAGTTAACCTGGAAAAAGCTAGCTTGGGAGCTGGCTTTTTTTTACGCACCATGGGTTTTAGTCGGATGGATATTCGGTTACCTACCTTGGTTGCTGCTGGCTGCTACGGTATTGCAGCTCGGCTGGCATCTACACAACCAAATGCGTTTGTCCGCATGGCTGTGGGATGAGAAGCGTCTAACTCCACCTTCAGGCTCTGGGAACTGGGAATCTCTGTTTAACGGTATTTATCGTATGCAGCAGAGACAGCGTCGCAAACGTAAAGAGCTGACCAACCTTATTCGCCGTTTCAGAAACGGTGCAGAATCCCTTCCCGATGCCGTTGTGGTATTTCGTGGAGAAGGGAATATTGTTTGGTGTAACAAGCTAGCTCAGTATTTACTTGGATTTCGCTGGCCAGACGATTCAGGACAACCGATTTCTAACTTGATCCGTACGCCGGACTTCATCAAGTATCTTAATAAACAAGATTTTTCAGAACCGCTAGAGATGCCTTCGCCACTTAACGTGGAGCGCATGCTTGAGCTGCGTATCGTGCCGTATACCGAGGGTGAACACCTGATGGTGGTACGTGATGTGACCCAGCTTAAGCAGTTAGAAGGCATGCGCCGTAACTTCTTCGCTAACGTTTCTCATGAATTGCGTACGCCGATGACCGTCCTTCAAGGTTACCTTGAAATGACCGAAGATCCAGACATGATCGTTGGCCCAATGTGGACCAAGGCGCATGGCGTAATGACTGAGCAGCTCAATCGAATGAACAGTTTGGTTAATCAACTACTCACGCTTTCGAAAATTGAAGCGGCGCCAATGCATGAGTTGGATGAAGTGGTCAACGTTCCGGCGATGCTTGAGGTTCTTGAGAAAGAAGCGGCGAGCCTTAGCGGTGAGCGCGAACATAAGCTTGAGTTTGATATCGATAAGAGCCTACGAGTTCTTGCCGATGAAGACCAATTGAGAAGTGCGATATCGAATTTGGTTTATAACGCGGTTAAATACACACCCGCAGGTGCAACGGTCAAAGTGCGTTGGTATCAAACCAGCCAAGGCGCGTGCTTAGATGTGTCAGATACTGGTGATGGTATTGAGCCTCAACACTTACATCGACTCACAGAGCGCTTCTATCGTGTAGATAAAGCCCGCTCTCGTGATACCGGTGGTAGTGGTCTTGGATTAGCGATTGTAAAGCATGCGCTTAGCCACCACGATTCACATCTCGAAATTCAAAGTGAAGTGGGCGTCGGCAGTCGTTTCCATTTTACTTTACCAAATCGACTGACCGTATCATGAGTTGTTCGATACGCAGGATGTATTTTCCAGTCAGCTCATTATTAGCGTTTGCTTTAGTTAACCCTGTGCATGCCGAACAGGGTGTCGATTCTCTTCCTGATTATTCTAAGGTTCCGGGAATTTCTGGGAGCTTATTATCGGTCGGTTCGGATACCTTAGCGGGTATGACGACGTTATGGGTGGAAGAGTTCAAGTCCTACTACCCAAATGTTAACGCTCAAGTCCAAGCATCGGGTTCTTCTACTGCTCCTCCAGCCTTAACCGAAGGGACTGCACATCTAGGGCCAATGAGTCGTCCGATGCGCCTGCGAGAAATTGAAGCATTTGAAAGGGAGCATGGATATAAGCCAACAGCACTGCGAGTTGCTATCGATGCGATTGGGCTTTTTGTGCATCGTGATAACCCTATTGAGGGGCTTAACTTTCGTCAGATTGATGGCATTTTTTCTGAGACATTACGCTGCGGAGCAACAAGGCCCCTCAATAACTGGCAAGATCTCGGAATCGATCAGCCATGGGCGAAACATCGATTCCAATTGTTCGGTCGCAATTCTGTATCGGGGACTTATGGATACTTCAAACAGAATGCACTGTGCGGCGGTGACTTTAAAAATCGTGTGAATGAGCAACCTGGTTCGGCTTCAGTCGTTCAGTCGGTCGCTTCATCCATCAGTGGGATTGGCTACTCAGGTATTGGCTATCGTGTCGCTGGCGTTAAGTTAATTCCTATTGCTGAGCATGGTTCTGATTATGTAGAGCCGACTCGAGCGAATATCTTGAGCGGTGATTACCCTCTATCACGCTTTCTTTACGTATACGTGAACAAACACCCAGATAAACCGCTTTCTCCCGTTGAAAGAGAGTTCCTCACTTTTGTGTTCTCAAAGCAAGGACAAGAACTTGTAGAGAAAGATGGCTATTTAGCAATACCGTCTGAGTTCGCAGAGCAAGAGTTGGCAAAAGTCGGGCTCTAATTCAGGCTGCGATAAACTTAGATAAGAAACGTATGAACAGCTTGCGCGTCGCAGGCTGTTTTAATTTTGACTGTTCGTTATTTTAGCTTTAACGACCATCCTGCATTTTGCCAACGTTGTTGCTCTTCTCTGAGCTCATAATCAAGCAGTTGGTTTTGGGCCAACCAATCGCTGTTAGTTCCTTTCAATTCCCAGTTATCCTGTTGTTCAATCGTTAGAGTCACGTCTGGGGCCAGTGCTTGATTTCGCTGACGGTTGAGTAAGATAGCGAGTCTCAATATACGAATCAGCAGGGTGACTTGTTGCTGAGTAAACAGAGAAAGTTCCGGCAAATCTTGTAGTTTGAGGGCTTTTCTTTGATAGCGAACCAATGCTGATATAAGGCGTTGTTGCTCAGTATTAAAGCCTGGCATTGTCGTATGCTTAAGCAGATAAGCCGAATGGCGGTGATAGCCTTGGAATGCAATGCTTTGTCCTACCTCATGAAGTACTGCAGCCCAACCAAGCAGATCATACAGCTCATTAGTGACCGCAGTTGTCACTTGAGGCTGTACTTGTTTCAGCAATGAAAGAGCGAGCACTTTCACTTTCTCGCCATGAGTTACGTCTACATGGTATCGAGAGACGAGCGTTTCGGCAGTTCTTGTTCGAATATCAATATCTTTAAACCTATCCTCCATGTCATAAAGAACGCCTTCTCTCAGGGCACCATCAGAAAAATGTAACTCCTTGATGTCTAGCGTATCCATTGCTGCTGAAAGAATGGTGACGCCTGCAGCAAACACAGGCTTTCTCTCATCACTTAAGCCTGAAAGATTTACGGTGTTGGATGATGAAAACTCACATAAGTGATTCTTTAAATAGGACAGGCGTTGGGGCGTAATGAGACCATCGGTGAACCCTAAGCCAATGAGTACTTCTTTTATTGATTTCGTGGTACCAGATGAGCCAAAAGCGATTTCCCAAGGGGCTTTTGTGTATTCTTCAATCAATGGCATCAATAGACGAGTAGCTGCGGTATAAGCATCTGAGAAGTGTCGTGAAGTTAGCCCTTCGTCAGCAAAGAAACGTTGAGTGAAGTTGACGCATCCCATCGGTAAACTGCGCATAATTAGAGGAGTAAAGCCTTGTCCGGCGACGAGTTCCGTACTCCCTCCACCGATATCAATAACCAACTTAGATTCAGAAGCGGTTTGAGTGTGTTCTGCTCCGTTATAGATTATTCGAGCTTCTTCTTGACCGGAAATGATCTCTATTGGAAAAGGAAACAGTGGCTTGGCTTGCTCTAAGAAGTCTTTAGCGTTTTTGGCTTTTCTTAGGGTATGAGTCGCAACAACTCTGACATCATCAAGCTCAAAATCCGCCAGTCGTTCTGCGAACACCTTGAGGCATTCTAGGCCTCGCTCGATAGCGCTTTCAGATAGGACGTTACGTTCATCCAATCCATCACCTAATCTCACTTTCTGTTTGTGTCTGCTGACTAATTGCAGGTGTTGATCGAATACTCGGGCAACCACCATGTGAAAGCTGTTCGAACCCAAGTCGATAGCGGCAATACATCGAGAATGTTTGTTATCAATTAGCGGCATGATTTCTTCTCTTGTTTGTACTTCTTGCGAGCAAGTTTCTCCATACGTTTAATATAGTGGTAAGTGGAGAGTTGTGACGTCGGGTAATCAAGTAGGTTTGCTGGTGGTTGTGTGTAAGAGTTGCTCATCGCTTGGTCTAGCACTCGAGCTTTGTTGCTGTCATCGAAATGAAACTCGGTGATATCGATAATGGTTTGCTTGATCTTTGGATCTAAAATTGGAGCTGCAACTTCGATGCGGTGATCAAAATTTCGTGTCATCCAGTCAGCGGAAGATATATAGACCTTCGGCTTTCCAGTGTTACCAAATATCATCACTCTCGGATGTTCGAGGAAACGATCGACCACACTGACTATCTCAATATGATCACTGATGTTGGGTATGCCAGGGACAAGAGAGCACATGCCGCGAATGACCATTCTCACTTTTACATTGGCTTGGCTAGCCTGATAGAGCTTTTCAATGATCTCTCGATCGACCAAGTTGTTGAGTTTTAGAGTGATGCTTGCAGGTTTACCTTCTATCGCGTTTTGTATTTCATTATCTATCAATTGGTACAGACGTTTTCTAGTATTCTTTGGTGACACAATCAGTTGCTTGAACTGGGACTTTTGATAAGGGTTTTCAATATACTTAAAGACTTGTCTCACCTCTTGAGTCAAATCTTCATTCGCAGTGAGCAGAGAAAAATCGGTATACACGCGCGCTGTAACTTCATGGAAGTTGCCAGTGCCAATATGGGCATAATGCTCGGTATGCTTGCCTTCTTTTCGTTTGATGAGCAGCAACTTGGAATGGATCTTCAAACTTGGGATGCCATGGATGACTTTTACACCCGCTTCTTGAAGTTTCTTGGTCCATTGAATATTGGCTTGCTCATCAAAGCGTGCTTGCAGCTCGACAACCACAGTGACCTTTTTGCCATTGTGCGCCGCATCGATGATCGAGCTGAGGAGTTTTGAGCCTTCCGCAACACGGTAAACGTTTATTTTGATGGAGGTTACCTTCGGGTCAAAGGAAGCCTGCCTCACGAGTTCAGTGATGTGATTAAAGGTGTGATAAGGGTAATGCAACAAGATGTCACGAGCTTTGATCGCTTCGAAATAGTTAGGGTAGTGGCTGAAATGCGCGCACTTAATTGCGGGTAGTGGACGATTAACTAAATCACGTCGATTAAGGCTTGGGAACTCAGAGAAGTGTTTGAAGTTATGATAGCGACCACCCGCAATGACACTGTCATAGTCAGATAGTTTAAGTCTGACTTGTAAGAAGTTGAGCATTTCAGCGGGCATCTCTGACTCATAGATCAGACGGATCGGCAGTGCCGTTAAGCGCTGTTCTAAACCTAATGACATCGATTCTAATAGGTTATTTTCGTTGTCCTCTTGCAGATCATAATCGGCATCACGTGTCATTTTTATCGCAAAGCAACGCAATGAGTCATACTCAAAGAATCCTTTAAGTAAGTCATCCAAACAAAATCGAACTATATTATCTAACAAGATCAAAGTTGTACGCTGCGAACCCGAAGTTTCCGGTAACTTAACAAATCGAGGGAGTGCTTCTGATGGGATTTCGAGTAAGACATATTGAGATGATGCATCACGCTCGATGTCGATGGCTAAGTAACTTTGTTCATCTTTGAGAATATTAAGTAACTGGCTATCTTCGTTCAAGAGAATCGGAGTTAAGTGTGGCAGCACTTTTTTCTTAAAGTACTTTTTTATCCAGCCACTTTGTTCTTCGCTGATTTGTTGTTCGTTGACCAGAAAAATACGATTGCGTACCAATTCCAATAGCAAGTCGTTATACAGTTCATGGAATTGAGCATCGAGCTTGCTTGCTTTGCTCTGCATTTTAGTCAGTAGGCTTTTCGGCGAGTTGGAGGTTAGCTGTGGATCTTGAAGTAAGATCTTTCGCTTCACATCAGCAAATCGGACTTTGTAAAACTCATCGAGGTTTTTCGAGTAAATACCTAAAAAACGAACTCTTTCGATTAAGGGGACTGACTTATCTGCCGCTTCTTGGAGCACTCTTTCGTTGAAGGATAACCAGCTAAGTTCTTTTGTGACATAGTCTTTTTCCATCGAGATGAGAATCCTTGAGTACTGGCTATAGAGCTGATTACTTTAAATTAGAATGGCAAAATTCACAAAATCTATGATCTTACTTTAAGAAATATGGCTAACAAACTTGTTATTAGTTTCAGTTGTTTAACGTAACTTGTAATATAATTGTCATCTAACGTACATATTATGTCAGTAGCTAAAAAAAGGTAGATAAACAGATGGCATCAGCCCAATTTTCATTGAAAGAGCGCGACAAAAAAAGATGGTTGAAAGATCGTCTCGTCCGTTTTTCGGTGACATGTGGCGCGGTCAGTGTTCTAGCTGCCCTAGTATTGATCTTTGTTTACTTGGCAATGGTCATTTTACCGGTATTTTCAGATACTGGTTTAGAGACAGACCAAGCCGTAAAGACCGTTGCCGTAGAAGAGCCTATCGTCTTATCGGTTGATGAATATGGTCAACATGCATTTACTATC
Source organism: Vibrio sp. 10N.247.311.12 (assembly GCF_041467515.1). Lineage (NCBI taxonomy): Bacteria > Pseudomonadati > Pseudomonadota > Gammaproteobacteria > Vibrionales > Vibrionaceae > Vibrio > Vibrio sp. 10N.247.311.12. Next base: position 15,274 of record NZ_JBFSUV010000065.1, on the reverse strand, counting down.
GAAAAATCCGGTTTGGTACAGTTTTGGGATTTAGAGTCTCAAAATACACACTCTTACTTTGAGCGTGATGTTGTAGCCAACCCCATCGCCTTTTCTCGAAATACCCCATCTGAAAACTGGTTTGCCTTTGCCGACAGCGCAAGCAATCTTACTTTTTTCTATCCTGAGTATAGTGCGCCTGTGCTGAAAAAGGGCAGCGAAGCCGAACCTAAAATTGAGCAAATCACTCTCCCTGAACCGTTTTTAAATGATGAACCCTCAAATGGGGCGACGATCGACAAATTCGCATTCTCTAAAAATGGACGTGGGATTACGGTTGCCGCGCAGTTAAGTGACCAACGAGTCTTGGTTAAGTGGTATCAGAGTGACCTTACTGGTCAGTATGTTTTTCAGAAGAGCCAATGGCTATCGGATAAGTTGGGCTTGCAGCAGCAACTGCTTGTCACACCTGATGGGCAAACCTTATACCTACGAGCACAATCGGATTTGGTTGTTTTGAAACTATCAGATAACGGTTTTGATGTTCGTGAAGTGATTGATCTTAGCTTAAATGATGCGAAGCATTCCGTGAAAAGCATCGATTTATTGTCTGGCGCATACTCGTTGTTGGTTACGCATGAGGACGGACAGGTTTCTCAATGGTTCGATGTACTCAAAGATGAAAAGCGTAGCCTGACCCATATTCGAGACTTCCAACTTGCTGAACAAGTGCAGTTTATTCTTCCTGATACTTATAGAAAGGGTTTTTATAGCTTCTATAAGAACGGCACATTACAAAGCCACTATACGACCAGTGAAAAGCTGTCGTTGTTTGAACGCGCATTTGATAAATCACCACAACTAGCCGCTATGTCTGCCAATGAACTGCATCTGGCAACGTTGATTGATGGCATCATCAGTGTGGCTAAAGTCGACAATGAATACCCACAAATCTCATTCTCCTCGCTTTGGCAAAAGGTCTGGTATGAAAGTTACCCTGAGCCGCAATACGTTTGGCAATCAACATCGGCGAATGATGACTTTGAAGAGAAATTCAGTTTAGTACCTATCACATTCGGAACTATCAAAGCCGCTCTGTTTGCGATGATGTTTGCTGTGCCGGTTGCTGTGCTCGGAGCTATTTACACCGCTTATTTTATGTCTCCACGCATGCGAAGAGTGGTGAAGCCTTCGATAGAGCTGATGGAAGCTCTTCCAACCGTGATCATCGGATTTTTGGCTGGGCTTTGGTTTGCTCCAATCGTTGAAACACATTTAACGGCTGTCTTCTCATTAATGATGCTATTACCACTGAGCACACTGTTGACTGGACTTGTTTGGTTCTGTTTACCGAAGAGGGTAACGGGTCGCTTCTCTAACGGTTGGCATGCTCTGATATTGATTCCGGTATTGGTGATTACAGTGGTTGCGGTGTTTGCTGGTGGAAACAACATTGAAGCCTTGTTATTTGGTGGTGATATTCGTACCTTCTTGGCTAGCTATGGTATCGACTTTGACCAACGCAATGCGCTAGTGGTTGGTTTTGCTATGGGCTTTGCGGTCATCCCAACGATTTTCACTATTGCTGAAGATGCTATTTTCTCTGTACCTAAACATTTGTCTGATGGGTCATTAGCGTTGGGTGCGACGGCGTGGCAGACGCTTATTTATGTGGTGCTATTGACGGCGAGTCCAGGTATCTTTTCTGCGGTTATGATGGGCCTAGGGCGAGCAGTTGGTGAAACCATGATCGTCTTGATGGCGACAGGTAACACCCCAATTCTTGACTGGAATGTTTTGGAAGGGATGAGAACTTTATCGGCAACGATTGCTGTTGAGCTGCCAGAATCAGAAGTGGGTGGTTCTCATTTCCGCTTGCTGTTCTTGGCTGCACTCTTGCTGTTTATCTTTACATTCGCGGTGAACTCAGTTGCTGAGTGGGTTAGACAAAGACTGAGAGATAAATATCGTGCGCTGTAGTTTTAAAGGTTTGCCTCAATGTGTATCAATGGCTTTTAGTGGCTTGACTAGCGTGTCTCTTGATCTTTGCAGCTCCTTGATTTCAGCACGCCAAGAGCAAGGTCGATCATGATGAATAAACTGAAGTCATTATTATCTTGGGTTAAATCGGGCTCTCCGTGGATCTGGCTTACGGGCGGGGCGGTGAGCATCAGTATGCTTTCTGTTCTTGGCCTAATGCTGCTGATTGGTTGGAAGGGCTTAACCTATTTTTGGCCCGCACCTTTGTATCAATGGCAAGTTGACTCCAAAGACTTATCGCTAGTGGTCGATCTTGACGAAACCGTATCAAAACAAGATGTATTGGTTGGTCAGTTATATGAACGAAAATACATCCCGATAGAGCAAGTTCCACAAGTCCATGACCTTTTGTCTCCTCAAAATTTGTCGACTGGGCTGATACAGCGCTTAAGCATCAAAGTTGCTAACAGAGAACTGTACCCTGCGGACTTTGTTTCTATTCTGGATGTTAACTTACGTGAACCCACTACCCCGCTTGATTGGGTTGTGATTGAACGAAGTCGAGGTGGTTATTTCTTTGGTAAGCCGGTGGGTTTTAAAACCGCTTCTGGCACCTTTGATTCGAACATAGACCAAAAGCTCGAACAAGGCTTGGCGTTCGCTGATGCGCTACGTAAAGAAACGTCGCGTGTCGTGAACCAAGAAATTCGCAATATCAGCTGGCAATTGGAAAACCTGCGCTTAGAAAAGCGTAAGCTAGAGCTAAATGAGTCAGTGAGTGATGACTATCTTAAAACATATACAGAAACCAAACTTGAATTAAACCGTCAATTAGATGAAGCCGAATTAAAGCTGGAGCATCTCAGAACGCAATTGAATGTGGAAAGTTTGCTGGTGGAAGATATGACAGGCGAAAAGGTAGAAATACCGCTCAGTCATATACTGGATTACTGGTATCCCAATAAAATGTCTTATCCTGAAAAGGTCGGGCATTGGGGTAAGCAAGTTTGGAAATTCTTATCTGAAAATCCGCGAGACTCCAATTCTGAAGGCGGGGTTTTTCCTGCTATTTTTGGTACTGTGTTGCTTGTAATACTGATGTCGATCGTAGTGATGCCTTTAGGCGTTGTTGCGGCTATTTACCTACATGAGTACGCAAAAAGTAACGCATTGACTCGTTTAATTCGTATTGCCGTGATCAATTTGGCGGGTGTTCCATCGATCGTATATGGTGTTTTTGGTTTAGGCTTTTTTGTTTATACCATTGGCGGATCAATCGATAGCTTATTTTATGCAGAGCGTTTACCTGCTCCAACATTTGGGACTCCTGGACTGCTTTGGTCTGCACTGACTTTAGCGGTATTGACGCTTCCGGTTGTTATTGTGACAACAGAAGAAGGTTTGACGCGAATTCCTAGCTCTGTAAGACATGGCTCTTTAGCGCTTGGTGCAACTCAATTTGAGACGCTATGGCGTATTGTGTTACCGATGGCAAGCCCTGCGATTATTACGGGGTTAATATTAGCGATTGCTAGAGCTGCGGGAGAAGTTGCCCCATTGATGTTAGTAGGGGTTGTTAAACTCGCATCAAGTTTGCCTGTTGATAGTCAGTTCCCTTACATACACTTAGATAGAAAGTTCATGCATTTAGGCTTTCATATCTACGATGTTGGTTTTCAGACTTCGAATATCGAAGCGGCACGACCTTTAGTGTATGCGACTTCATTTTTACTGGTTACGGTGATCGTTGGTTTGAATTTAACAGCCATCAATATCCGTAATAACTTGCGTGAAAAATATCGAACCTTAGGACAAGATTAAATGTTCTCAATTAATGAAACCTTGGGTTACCAAGCTCCACTAGATGTTCATAACCTAACTGACGAGCAAACCGCTATCTCAATTGAAGGGTTGAATCTTTATTATAAAGAAAGCCAAGCGCTCGATGATATCTCAATGCAGATTCCTAAAGGACAAGTGACCGCATTTATCGGCCCATCTGGGTGTGGTAAGTCGACTCTGCTGCGCTGCATTAATCGCATGAACGATCTTGTTGAAGGCTGTAAGGTTTCCGGGAAAGTGAAGCTTCATGGCAAGAACGTCTATCACCCTAAGGTGGATGTTGCGACCTTACGACGCCGTGTGGGTATGGTATTCCAGCGTCCAAACCCTTTTCCTAAATCTATCTATGAGAATGTGGTTTATGGCTTGAGGCTACAAGGCGTTAGCAACAGCCGAGACCTTGATGATGCGGTTGAACGCTCTCTGCGCGCTGCTGCGTTATGGGATGAAGTGAAAGATCGGTTGCATGAGAATGCTTTTGGTTTATCTGGCGGTCAACAGCAGCGTTTGGTTATCGCTCGTGCGGTTGCGATTGAGCCTGAAGTGCTGTTGTTAGATGAGCCGACATCGGCACTCGATCCGATTTCTACTTTGACGATTGAAGAGTTGATCAACGATCTCAAAACACAATACACAGTGGTGATTGTTACCCACAACATGCAACAAGCCGCGCGTGTAAGTGACCATACTGCCTTTATTCATATGGGAAAATTGATCGAGTACTCAGATACGGACTCAATTTTTACGTCTCCATTGAAAAACCAGACGGAAGACTACATTACTGGTAGATATGGCTAACCTCTCCAAAGGTGTCATCTAGAGCTAAGTCACTCTACAAAAATGGCTTTCTTCATTTCTTTCAAGGAGCAAGTATGCATTTCGGTCGCCACATTTCAGGGCAATTCAATGTCGAGTTAGAATCGATCCGTACTCATGTATTGACCATGGGCGGGTTAGTGGAGCAGCAACTCTCGTTTGCAATGCAGGCGCTTCATAAAGACGATGTTGAATTGGCCAAAAAAGTGATTCGTGATGACCACAAAGTGAATGCGATGGAAGTGTCGATTGATGAGGCTTGTACTCGAATCATTGCAAAGCGTCAGCCGACAGCGAAGGATCTGCGTTTGATTATGGCGATCATCAAAACGATTACCGATCTGGAACGTATTGGCGATGTTGCTTCTAAAATTGCGCAAGGTGCTATTGAGATCCCTTCAACCAAAGAGCAGAAATTCCACGTATCTTTAGAGCCTCTTTGCCGTCAGGCTATCACCATGCTTCACCAAGTATTAGATGCTTTTGCTCGTATGGATGTTGATGCGGCAGCTGAAGTTCACAAGCTTGATGATAAGTTGGATGTGGAGTACGAGGCCGTTATTCGTCAGTTAATGACCTATATGATGGAAGACCCTAAGAACATTCCTAATATTTTGCAGGTGATGTGGTCAGCGCGTGCGATTGAGCGAGTGGGAGACCGCTGCCAAAATATCTGCGAATACATTATTTACTTTGTGAAGGGTAAAGATGTACGTCACCTAGGCGATCAAAGCCTTGATGACGCACTCAAATAGAGCTTATCTTTAGAAGCTAATTATTGCACCAAGATTGAAATTGACCGTTGTGTCGTAAGGCACAAAGGTTTTGTTGTGATCAAAAATATTCATATCAACACCAGCACGTAATCCAAGCATTGGTGTCGCTTGGTAAACGTAGGCCCCGCCTAGGCTTATACCATGTGTTGTTTTCTCTTCTACTTCGCCTGAGCGCGTTTTCGTACCGTCATAACTTGCCACGCCAATTTCAGCCTGAAAGCCGTGGATTTGGTTTCTTCCAAACATGTTTTGCTTCGTAACAGGTTTAAATCAAGAGAGCTGAATAAGTCTTTAGCCATATCTATCCATGAAAATTTTCTGCGCTATTAAATCTAATATACGTCAGTCAGTTAGATTAGTCAGCGAGGTTCTCTGGATTTATGCTGGCGACTATTGCCCTAAGCGGTGAGGGCGGCTCTCACACTGGATATCTTGCTAGCATCAGTTACTGGTATCTGATAATCATCAATATCATCACTGCCCATTTGAGCACTTGAGTTGTTTTCCATTAGACTCGGCCTTGTCGATTTACCTGAAAGGTGAAGAGCAGGTACTTGGGTAGCGCTTTGAATCATTTTGGCATTCGCAGCGTTAACGCCAGCCCCCGCCATGATATCAATTCGTCCATCGGCTTGTTTGACCATTGCAGCCAATACATCGATACCTTGCTCAGCATTAGCAGCAAGCCCTGATGTCAGGACTCTTTCGCATCCAAGTGTAATGATTTGTTCTAATGCTGCTTGGAAATCAGAGCTTTGATCGATGGCTCTGTGGAAGGTAATCCCAAGCTTTAACAAGTGCGCTTTGTCAGCCAGTTGTTGCATCTTTGGCATATCAATACTTCCGTTCGGCGCTAACACACCAAGTACGACCCCATCCAATCCTGCATTTGCGCAAGCTTCAATATCTTCAAGCATACAGAGCATATCGTCGTTATCGAAAATGAAGTCGCCTTGTCTTGGGCGTATCATAGCGTAGACCGGAACCGACGAAACTATTGCCGCTTGTTTCATCATTCCGAAGCTTGGAGTTAATCCGCCAAGTGCTAATGAAGAGCAAAGCTCAATTCGATTCGCGCCACCAGATAGTGCGGTATGAAGAGATTCTAAGTTATCGATACAGACTTCAATTTCGGTGTTCATCGTGTTTATCCGTTCAAAAAGATACTGATGAAATAATAGCAATCTAGGTGTGATTCTGAATAGATGGGGATAAGGGAAAATAGAGGTAAAGTTTAGGTTTATCGCTACCTCAATTATCTATTACAAGAGTCAGTCTAGGGGAGCGAGGAGGGGGAAAACAAAAAGCCCGAAGCGTTAACTTCGGGCTTTTAATAGGACTTTACTTCTTAACTGATTGGCGGTGCGCTTTGCGCTATTAGCTTATGCTTTATGTCTCTTTAAAGAGAATCTTCCAACCATTAACCCGCGTTGAGTTCGGGCTTAAGAGGTAATTACTTGCTTAGGTCGTCAGCGTGCTCAGATAGGAATGCTGCAACACCTTTTGGAGATGCGTCCATACCTGATTTGCCTTCTTCCCATTGTGCAGGACAAACTTCACCGTTCTTCTCGTGGAAGTTTAGTGCGTCTACCATGCGTAGCATTTCGTCGATGTTACGACCTAGTGGAAGATCGTTAACTACTTGGTGACGTACAAGACCGTCAGCGTCGATTAGGAAAGAACCACGGAAAGCAACGCCTGCTTCTGGGTGCTCAACATCGTATGCTTTGCAGACCTCGTGCTTAACGTCAGCAATTAGAGGGTATTTAACTTGACCGATACCGCCATCAGCGATAGCAGTGTTACGCCATGCGTTGTGAGAGAATTGAGAATCGATAGAAACACCGATTACTTCAACGCCTTTAGCTTGGAAATCTTCAAGACGGTTGTCGAAAGCGATTAGCTCTGAAGGACAAACGAAAGTGAAGTCTAGTGGGTAGAAGAAAACTACAGCTTTCTTACCTTTAGTGAATTCTGCGAAGTTGAAGTTATCAACGATCTCACCGTTACCTAGAACAGCTGCTGCAGTAAAGTCAGGGGCTTGACGACCTACTAGTACCATTTTGGAATCTCCTAAAAAATTAGTTGGCCCAACACATCTTTGTTTGGGCTCCGTTTCTACGGGACAAACTATAGTACAATCGGTACTATAGAAAAAAGCGAATTAAATAGATTAAGTTAATCGAAAAAAGCGATAAGCTTATTCTTTGTCCTGTCCTTAGGTCGAATGACCTTTACCTAACTTATCCTACTCATATTACAAAGTAATTTCATGAATAAATGGCCAAGTCTTAAGCAACTTCACTATCTTGTTACTCTTCACGAAACTCGTCATTTCAGTGATGCCGCAGATCGCTGTTTCGTCAGTCAATCTACGCTAAGTAAAGGCATTCAAAACCTAGAAGAGCTGATTGGTTGCCCGCTTTATGAGAAGAAAGATAAAAAGAGCCCGCTAGTTTTCACGCAAGCAGGTGAGCTGGTGGTCAAGCACGGTCGAGAGCTACTAGCGAAAGGACAAGATCTCGTAGAGCTTGGAAATCTATGTAACGGGGATGCGATGCAAGGGCAGCTGCGAGTCGGGTGTATTCCTACTATAGCGCCGTTCCTTTTGTGCGATTTGGTACAGGAAGCCAACCAGCGCTTTCCACAATTAAATTTGCTGTTACGTGAAGACACAACGACCAACCTATTGGCTGCGCTGCGTCATGGAGACTTAGATGTGCTGATTCTGGCTTTGCCTGTCGATATCGACAATATGGAAAGCCAAGTTGTTGGGCAAGACCCTTTCCGGATGGTGATCAGTCGCAATCAAGCTGATGGTATTCGCGTTCCGATTAAATACGATGACCTGCCAGACGAATCTGTATTTTTGTTGGAGAACGAGCATTGCTTAACCGAGCATGCTGTGTCGGCTTGTAAGTTAACGGATAAAGAGAAGATCAACCCGTTCACTGCGACGAGCCTTCACACATTGGTGCAAATGGTGGCCAATGGTTTAGGAACCACCTTTATTCCGCAAATGGCGATCGACCACGGTTTATTGGAAAACCAGAATCTCGTTGTGATCGATCCTCCTGGTCAGCAGGCCTACCGAGATATTGGCCTTGTCTGGCGACCAAGCTCTTCGCGTCGTGAGACATTCCATCAATTAGCGGATGTGGTATCTGAGCTTCTATAATAATCCGCTGCGACAACAATCCCTCTGAGCGGCTGAATTGGCCGCTCTTCTTTATATCAATTCCGAGCGTTACTCTACTTCTGCTTCTTCTGGCTCTACTTCTTCTTGCAGCTCCAGTAAATTGATCGCTATCGTGACAAAATCGCTGTCTGTAATAATGCCTACTAGTTCGTGGTTTTCTACGACAGGTAAACAGCCCACTTTATGTTTCTGCATGTAGATAGCCGATTCTTTTAATCCTGCACGCGGCTCTACCGACATAACACTTTTGTGCATGATGTCGTTGAGGGGAGTAGCAAGAGTAAAAGATTGAGCTTGTGGGATGTTTTGTAGGCTGGATTCTTGAGCGGCGAGAACGTCTCGTTGTGTGACGACACCTAGTAGTTGCCTGTCGGAATCGACGACCGGAATATGGCGGATATCAAGTGCTTCCATCATGTGCTTAGCATCGGCCAGTGAGTGTGAGCGCAATAGGGTATGAGGGTTGCGAGTCATCATATCTTCAACCTTGATCATACGAACCTCCTTCTTTTTTATTTGTTGCTATTACTATAGTTTTTTATCCAAAAAATAACTGAGATCTGACGCATTCTTGGGTGAGTTTTATGCAACTAATTCTTTAGCTTGAGGAGGTGAATCAGTCGCATTATTTTACGCCTCTTTACAATAATCCAGTGCTGTAAACCTTGCTATTGCGGCTCGTGTGCCTATACTAGCCCACTGCGAAATTTTTAGTCGTGTTTGCGATGTGTTTCTGGTAACGATTGACTTACCGTAACGATTATCCAGCAACTACGATTTATGATTCGTCAACGGCACAAATCTCATCAACTAAGACAAGACTAGACACATGCAAGTTTCAGATTTTCACTTTGACCTACCAGATGAACTCATTGCTCGCTACCCTCAAGAGGAGCGTACAGCAAGCCGCCTGCTTAAATTAGATGGCAACAGCGGTAACCTAGCTGATGGTTCGTTTAAAGACGTTTTAGACTTGGTTGAGCCAGGCGATCTTGTTGTTTTCAATAACACTCGAGTGATTCCAGCTCGTGTATTTGGTCGCAAGGCATCAGGCGGTAAGCTTGAAGTGCTGGTTGAACGTATGCTTGATGAGAAAAGCATTCTTGCGCATGTTCGTTGTTCTAAATCACCGAAGCCGGGTACCAAGTTGTTCCTTGGTGAGAACGATGAATATGAAGCTGAAATGGTGGCGCGTCACGATGCGTTATTCGAAATCCATTTCACATCTGATCAAAGCGTTTTAGAGATTCTTAACAGTGTTGGTCACATGCCACTGCCTCCTTACATCGATCGTCCTGATGAAGATACAGATAAAGAGCGCTACCAGACTGTCTATAATGAAAAGCCGGGTGCGGTTGCAGCGCCAACAGCAGGCCTTCACTTTGATGACAAGCTAATGGCTGACATGAAAGAAAAAGGTGTTGAGTTTGCTTACGTGACGCTTCATGTTGGTGCTGGTACGTTCCAGCCAGTAAAAGTTGATAATATTAACGATCACCACATGCATGCTGAGTACGTTGAAGTGCCGCAAGAAGTGGTTGACGCCGTAGCTGCAGCAAAAGCCCGTGGCGGCCGTATTATTGCTGTTGGTACAACATCAGTACGCTCACTAGAAAGTGCAGCTCAAGATGCATTGAAGAAAGGCACTGAGCTCGTTCCTTTCTTTGGTGATACAGAAATCTTCATCTTCCCTGGCTATGAATACCAGTTGGTGGATTGCTTGATTACCAACTTCCACTTGCCAGAATCAACACTGATTATGTTGGTGAGTGCATTTGCTGGCTACGACAATGTGATGGGCGCATACGATCACGCAGTGAAGAGCGAATACCGTTTCTTCAGCTACGGCGATGCTATGTTCATCAATAAGAAAACGAGCTAATTTAAGCAGGTTTAAGCGATACAAAAATTTACGGGTGCTAGCAGTAAGCTAGGAGTCGGGCAGGGTGTCTGTCTAATCTCTCGCAAGGAATACGCGACCGCTCCTCATAGAACCCACTAGACTGAACTTTTGTTTGGCCTAAGGTTCTGAATTAACAGTCAGATTGTTTCTCTGGCATATTGGAGGCTTCGTGAAACTAAAATACGAACTTAAAAAAACTAATAGCGGCGCACGTCGTGGTCAACTTCAGTTTGAACGCGGTACCGTTGAAACCCCAGCATTCATGCCTGTAGGTACTTACGGTACTGTTAAAGGTATGACACCTGAAGAAGTAAAAGACACAGGTGCTGAAATCCTATTAGGTAACACATTCCACCTATGGCTACGTCCTGGTCAAGAAATCATGAAAATGCACGGTGACCTGCACGATTTCATGAACTGGCACGGTCCTATCCTGACTGATTCAGGCGGCTTTCAAGTATTCAGCCTAGGTGCAATGCGTAAAATCACTGAAGAGGGTGTTCATTTCCGTAACCCTGTAAACGGTGACAAGATCTTCATGGACGCTGAGAAGTCTATGGAAATCCAAAAAGATTTAGGTTCAGACATCGTAATGATCTTCGATGAGTGTACGCCTTACCCTGCGACACACAAAGAAGCAAAAGACTCAATGGAGATGTCTCTTCGTTGGGCTGAGCGTTCACGTAACCACTTCGACAAACTAGAAAACCCGAACTCACTGTTCGGTATCGTTCAAGGTGGCGTGTACGAAGACCTTCGTGATGTATCCGTTAAAGGCCTAACAGAAATTGGTTTTGACGGTTACGCAGTAGGTGGCCTAGCAGTAGGCGAACCAAAAGAAGATATGCACCGCATTCTTGAGCACACATGTCCTCAACTGCCAGAAGATAAGCCACGTTACCTAATGGGCGTAGGCAAACCGGAAGACTTGGTTGAAGGTGTTCGCCGTGGTATCGACATGTTTGACTGTGTAATGCCAACGCGAAATGCACGTAACGGCCACCTGTTTGTGACTGAAGGTGTGATCAAGATCCGTAATGCGAAGCATAAAACCGATACAACACCACTAGATTCAGAGTGTGACTGTTACACTTGTAAGAACTACAGCAAGTCGTACTTACACCATTTGGATCGTTGTAACGAAATCCTAGGTGCTCGACTGAACACGATTCATAACCTGCGTTTCTACCAACGAGTAATGTCAGACATTCGTCAGTCTATCGATGAAGACCGCTTTGAAGAGTTCGTTGCAGAGTTCTACGCAAGAATGGGGCGTGAAGTGCCACCACTAGGTAAAGAATCTTAGTATTTCTTTTTTGCGAGCCCTATCTCTCTTCCGAGTGATGGGGCTTGAAAATAAAGGGATGCGACCCAATTAGACAAACAATTACGAAAATATAAATAGAGGATGTTTTAAATGTTTATTTCTCAAGCTCACGCAGCAGCAGAAGGTGCACCAGCAGGCGGCGGTTTCGAAATGCTTATCATGCTAGGTATGTTCGCTGTGATCTTCTACTTCATGATCTACCGTCCACAAGCTAAGCGTGTTAAAGAGCACAAGAACCTTATGTCTTCTATGGGCAAAGGTGATGAAGTTCTTACAAGCGGCGGCCTAATTGGCAAGATCACTAAGATTGCAGAAGACAGCGACTACGTTGCTATCGAACTGAATGCAAACAACGAAGTAGTTATCAAGAAAGACTTCGTTACAGCAGTGCTACCAAAAGGTACTCTGAAATCTCTATAAACAGCTAGAGGATCCTCGCTGTGCTAAACCGTTACCCGTTATGGAAGTACCTGATGGTGGTGTTTACTATCGCCATCGCTGCGTTGTACGCACTTCCGAATATATACGGTGAAGATCCGGCAGTTCAAGTTACAGGGGCGCGCGGCGCCTCTGTAGATATGTCTACGCTGGATGCTGTCACCAATGCTCTTGAAGCTGAAAACCTTTCTACTAAATCCGTTGCTCTAGAAAACGGTTCCATTCTTGTTCGCTTTAACGATACAGACTCTCAAATTAGTGCTCGTGATGTCATCACTGAAGCATTAGATGAAGACGTAATCGTTGCTTTAAACTTAGCTGCTTCAACTCCTGATTGGCTTGAATCTATTGGTGCTGCACCAATGAAGCTTGGTCTTGACCTACGTGGTGGTGTTCACTTCTTGATGGAAGTGGATATGGACGCTGCGATGCAAAAGCTGGTTGGCCAACAAGAAGAAGCGTTCCGTAGCGAACTTCGTGAAGAAAAAATCCGTTACCGTGCAATTCGCCCATCTGGTAAAGATGCGGTTGAAGTGATTCTACGTAACGCCGAGCAGCTTGCTGAAGCGAAATCGCTACTGCAATCTAAGCACCAAGACATGACGTTTGTAGATTCTGAATCTAATGGTCGTTTTTCTTTGGTTGCTAGCTTCACAGAGGCTCGTCTTCAAGAAATCCGCAACTATGCGGTAGAGCAAAACATTACCATTCTACGTAACCGTGTTAACGAACTTGGTGTTGCTGAACCTTTGGTTCAACGTCAAGGCTCTAGCCGTATCGTAGTGGAATTGCCTGGTGTTCAAGACACGGCTCGCGCTAAAGAAATTCTTGGTGCTACCGCGACGCTTGAGTTCCGTGAAGTGGATAGCAGTGCTGACTTAGCCGCTGCCGCTTCTGGTCGTGCCCCTGCGGGTAGCGAAATCAAGCAAGATCGTGATGGTCGTCCTGTGGTACTTAAGAAGCGCGTTATTCTAGGCGGCTCAAGTATTACTGATGCAAGCTCAAGTGTTGATGAATATGGTCGTCCTCAAGTTAACATCTCGCTAGACAGCGAAGGTGGTAGCAAGATGTCTGCATTCTCTCGTCAGAATATCGGTAAGCTAATGGCAACGGTATTTGCAGAGTACAAAGACAGCGGTCGTAAAACACCGGAAGGTCGAGTTATCTTGAGTAAGCACGAAGAAGTGATTAACCAAGCGACGATTCAATCTGCGCTAGGCCGTAACTTCCGTATTACGGGTATCGATTCAACGGCTGAAGCTCATAACTTGGCACTTCTACTGCGTGCTGGTGCATTGATTGCGCCTATCTCGATTGTAGAAGAACGTACCATTGGTCCATCTATGGGTCAGCAAAACATCGATATGGGTATCATGGCGATGGTTTGGGGTATGGCTGCTGTAATGCTGTTTACACTGCTTTACTACCGTAGCTTTGGTCTGATTGCGAACGTTGCGCTAATGGCTAACTTGGTGTTGATTATCGGTGTGATGTCGATGATTCCGGGGGCTACCATGACCCTGCCAGGTATTGCCGGTATCGTATTAACGGTCGGTATGGCGGTTGATGCGAACGTTCTGATCTTTGAGCGTATACGTGAAGAGCTTCGAGATGGACGCAGTCCACAACAAGCGATTCACCAAGGTTACGCGAACGCATTCAGCACAATCGCCGATGCCAACATCACCACACTACTAACAGCAATTATTCTATTTGCTGTGGGTACTGGTGCTATCAAAGGCTTCGCGGTAACGCTGTCTATCGGTATCTTGACTTCAATGTTTACAGCTATTGTCGGAACACGTTGTATCGTGAACCTGATGTATGGCGGCAAACGCGTTAAAAAACTGTCGATCTAAGGCTAGGAATTAATATGTTTCAGATTCTAAAAGCAGACAAAATGATCGACTTTATGCGTTGGTCAAAGGTTGCCTTTGTTTTTTCTATCTTGATGATTGGTACTGCTATCTTCACCCTAACAACGAAATCGTTGAACTGGGGGCTAGATTTTACTGGCGGTACTCTGATTGAAGTTGGTTTTGAACAACCGGCACACCTTCCTGATATTCGTAGTGCACTAGAAGCCGAAGGCTTTGGTGATGCAACGGTACAGAACTTCGGTTCAGCTCGTGATGTGATGGTTCGTTTACGTCCACGTGATGGCGTAGCGGGCGAAACGCTTGGTAACCAAATCCTTTCTGCAATTGAGAATGGTACTGGTGAGCAAGTTGAAATGCGTCGTATCGAGTTCGTTGGTCCTAACGTGGGTGACGAATTAACAGAAGCGGGTGGCCTTGCTATTCTAGTTTCTCTTATCTGTATCTTGATCTACGTATCAGTGCGATTTGAATGGCGTTTGGCTGCGGGTGCAGTATTAGCACTGGCGCACGACGTTATCATCACTCTGGGTGTGTTCTCTCTAATGCAAATTGAGGTCGACCTTACCATCGTAGCAGCCTTGCTAACGGTCGTCGGTTACTCCCTCAACGATACCATTGTTGTATTCGACCGTATCCGTGAGAACTTCCGTAAGATGCGTAAGGGTGAAGCACCTGAAGTACTGAACAGCTCAATCACACAAACATTGAGCCGTACATTGATCACTTCTGGTACCACGTTATTCGTAGTTATCGCACTGTTCGTTCAGGGCGGCGCTATGATTCACGGCTTCGCGACTGCACTTCTACTGGGTATTACGGTTGGTACTTACTCTTCTATCTACGTTGCATCTGCACTGGCTATGAAGTTAGGTATTACGCGTGAACACCTAATGCCACCACAAGTGGACAAAGAAGGTGAAGAGTTTGACGAGATGCCTTAGGCCTTGGCTTAATAAGTTTCGCTAAACCAAAAAAACCGCTAGGCAACTAGCGGTTTTTTTACGTCTGTATTCTAGGGAAGCTCAATACAATTTAGCGTTGAAGTATGTTGAACTTCATTTCACTAAGAGACATCCTGATCGTATCTCGTATCTCGTATCTCGTATCTCGTATCTCGTATCTCGTATCTCGTAT
>NZ_JBFSUV010000064.1:0-28112 GCF_041467515.1 Vibrio sp. 10N.247.311.12 | reverse complement strand
CAGCTAAATATCCGTTTAGATTCAAACAGTAATGCTTATCCGAACGGCATTGGACGAATGTCGTCAGCCTTTTTAAAATCGTTCGCTTTTCACTTAGAACAGCTTGCTCGACCAGCCTAGCTTGTTACGTAGAACGTGGTAGTAGTTGTAGTCTTTAGGGTGGATCAGTTTGAGCACATTTGGGCTTTGGTAAATGTGGATCTCATCACCAGGAGAAACCGGTAGCGAGATTTGACCATCACAGCTCACTTCCTGAGTTCCACGGTTATCAGGCGATACGATAAGCTTAATACGACGCTTGCCATCCACCACTAATGGGCGGCTTGAAAGGGTGTGCGGGAACATTGGCACGAGTGAGATAGCATTTAGGCTTGATGACAGGATAGGGCCGCCGCCGGAAAGCGAGTAGGCGGTAGAACCTGTCGGTGTTGAGACGATTAAGCCATCAGAGCGCTGTGAGAAGGCGAAGCTGTCATCGATATACACTTCGAACTCGATCATGTGAGCAACTTGGCCGGGGTGCAGTACAGCCTCATTAAGTGCTGCATTGTGGCTTTTTACCTGGCCGTGACGATGAATTTCCGTTTCAAGTAAGAAGCGCTCTTCTTCCATGAACTCGCCTTTGAGTACATCAGTAAGCGCACTCTGGAAGTTTTCAGGGTTGAGATCGGTTAGGAAACCAAGATTGCCTCGGTTAACACCAATCACTGAAATGTCGAAACGTGACAAAATTCTAGCCGCACCGAGCATATTTCCATCACCACCCACAACAATTGCGAGATCGGCACGTTTACCCAATTCAATCAGGCTAGAAAAATGTTCTTGTGGGATATCGTCCAAAATGCTGGAGAGCCTATCATCAACAAACACTTGATAACCCTCAGTACTTAACCACTGATAGAGCTCTCTATGAGTCTGAATTGCTTGCTGATCTCGAGGTTTACCAATAATTGCGATGACTTCAAATGGCTTTTTCATAACGTTTCCAAACGAATTAGGCTTGAATCAAAATTCTTCATCCCCATAATAAAGGCAAGTTGAACGTCTATGCGAGTGTTTTATATCAATTTGAGGCGCAAACACGCCTGTCACTGGCATTGAAAACGAATTCTGGAGATATCATGAGCAACGAAGAAAACAAAGTAACCGAAGAAGAACTAGATCAGATCATTGCTGAAGCTGAGAAAGTTGAAGAAGCTGAACTGAATGAAGACGCGGCTGATGAGCAGGAATCAAAAATTGCTCAACTAGAAGCCGCACTGCTTTCTAGTGAGTCTAAAGTGAAAGAGCAGCAAGATTCTGTTCTTCGCGCAAAGGCTGAAGTTGAGAATATGCGTCGTCGTACTGAGCAAGAAGTGGATAAAGCACGTAAATACGCGCTAAACAAATTCGCTGAAGGCCTACTACCTGTTATCGATAACCTAGAGCGTGCAGTACAAGCTGCAGATGCTGAGAACGAAGCGGTTAAGCCGATTCTTGAAGGTGTTGAGCTAACTCACAAAACGTTCGTAGATACAGTGGCTAAATTTGGTCTTACAGAGATCAACCCTGAAGGTGAAGCGTTCAACCCTGAATTCCACCAAGCCATGTCTATTCAAGAAAGCCCAGACCACGAGTCAAACACTGTGATGTTTGTTATGCAGAAAGGCTACGAGCTTAACGGCCGTGTTATTCGCCCTGCAATGGTAATGGTTGCTAAGTAATTGAGTGGCCGCTTGCTAAGCAGTTGATTATTGCAGTTGTGAAGTAAGACAATAGCGGCGACAAAACAATTCACTGGTTAACGTGAAATGAAAAGAGAGGCATATGCCTCTCTTTTTTTATGCCTGTAACTTGAGAGTCCACGTGAATAGTCACCAAAATCGCATTAAGAATGTCGTTCTTTTTATTTTATCCAGAACAGTAATTTAGAGTTTTATATTATGAAACTGGTTGTTAATGAAGAAATGTTTTGATGTCACACTTGTAATGTTTTTGTAAATAAATGCTTTTAATTGTTACCTTTGTATGTAAAATCAACTGCAATATAGCGATTTGGGTCGCATATATAACTATAAAAGTACGATTTTTAAACACAACAAACTGGAGAAGAACGATGGATAAATCGCTCTCAAGTAAGATTTTTGTAGGCTTGTTTGCCGGCCTTATTATTGGTACTGCTATTCAGTACCTATTCAGCGGCATTGCTATTTTTGATACGTACCTACTCGGCGCAGCTGAAGGTGCTGGTGGTATGTTCGTATCACTTATCAAGTTGCTTGTAGTACCTCTTGTATACGTATCTATTGTTTGCGGTATCGTTGAGCTAAAAGATATTCGTTCATTCGGTCGTCTTGGTGGTAAAACCTTTGGTCTTTACATTATTAACACCATCATCGCGATTTCAGCAGCGCTAACGATTGGTCTTATTTTCCAACCGGGTGCTGGTGCGAACCTTGCGGGTACGGTTTCTGAGACAATTGCGCTTACAACAACTGAAACACCAGATATCTTCTCTCTTGTTGTTAACATCGTTCCTAGCAACCCTGTAGAAGCGTTCGCAAGCGGCGACATGCTACAAATCATCTTCATGGCAATTTTGACAGGTCTTGCTATTCAAGCGCTTGATTCTCGTGGTGGCCCAGCTATCAAGACATTCAAGATGGCTAACGAAATCATGATGAAGCTTATCGGCCTAGTAATGAGCTTGGCGCCTTACGGTGTATTTGCTCTGATGATTCAACTGGGCGCAACACTGGATGCAGACACGCTAATGTCAGTTGCTGGCTATGTGGCGCTTGTGGTTGCAATGCTTGTGTTCTGGATTTTCTTCTTCTACCCAATGATGGTTGGTTCGTTCACTGGTATTTCTCCAAAGCAGTTCCTACGTGCAACTCGTGAGCAAGTTCTATTCTCACTATCTACAGCAAGTTCGAATGCAACAATCCCAGTAACAATGCGTACTCTTACTGACAAACTAAACGTATCTAAGTCAGTAGCAGGTTTCGGTGTACCACTGGGTGCAACAATGAACATGTCTGGTGTATCTATCTACATTGCACTCGCAACTATGTTCGTAGCAAACGCGTTTGGTCAGCCAATCAATACTGCTGATATCTTCACTCTTGGTCTAACTATCCTGCTACTGTCTATCGGTGCTGGTGGTGTTCCTGGTGGCGGTGTTGTGATGGTAGGTGTTCTATTGCACCAACTAGGTTTACCACCAGAAGGTCTAGCGATTGTTGCTGCTGTTGACCGTATCTGTGACATGTTCTGTACTTCTTCAAACGTAGTGGGTGACACAGCGGTGAACACTATCGTTGCTAAATCTGAAAACGAAATTGGCGTTGAAGCTAACGAAGAAGCTGAGCTGCAAAAAGCAGAAGCTTAATTCTTAATTAAGACTCAATAACTGCGAAGCCCCGCTCAACCAGAGCGGGGCTTTTTTATTTCTGCTGTTGGGTACTTTGGGCTGTCTGCTGCTGAGTTAAAAGAGGGGGCTATGTTGGTGCGAAGTCTCATTTTTTCTTTTTACTCGCGCTGAATGGGTCATCAGTTTTCAATCTTTAATATAGATCACATATAATAATACAATATTATTATATTGTTCTGACAACCTACATTATGACGACATAAAGGAAACCCAATAATGAAGCTGTCTTACCTTAGCCTACTGACTGCCAGCCTTTTAGCCGCTCCCGCTCTTGCTTCTAATCACGATATTGGTCAACAGTTCAATCTTGACCCTGCAAAAGCACCAGCACAAAACTTCGATTTATCTAAATGGAAAATTAACTTACCGGAGCTGACGACTGAAGGGTCTAGAAAAGGTAAAACGCTGGAGATTGGTAAAAAGGAACTGTCGAATGTAGACACGCCTTACGTTCACCCTAAATGGTTCTACACGGATGCCGAGTCTGGTGCGATGGTGTTTGTGGCTCCGAATACAGCTCCAACGACGCCAAACAGTAAAAACACGCGTAGTGAGCTAAGAGCGATGCTAGCGGATAGCTACTCTGCGCCGAGCAACAACTTCGCGATTTCAAGCCATGAGAACGCGGAAGAGTTTGGCTCTATCGGTGGCCAGATGACGGCAACGCTTTCTGTTGATCAGGTGAGCACCAGCGGTAACTATAAGAAAACCGGTGCATTCTCTGTGGTTATTGGTCAAATCCATGGGTCGGATAATGAACCTCTGAAAATTGTTTACCGCAAGTTGCCAGAACATGAGCATGGTTCGTTAACGTGGAACTATGAGTTAAACCCGCCGACAGAGATGAAAAACGCGAAGGATGAAAACGGAAAGAAACTTCGTAAAGACATTCGCCATGATGTATTTGGTCAATACAATCTGAAAAAAGGCAGCTCGGACCCTGCTGATGGCATCAAGCTAGGTGAAGTGTTCTCATACGATGTGAATATCAAAGATAACATCATGCACTTAACCTTTACTAAGAATCCAAACTCAGCCGATCCTATTGTGAAGACGTATGATGTTGATTTGGCTAAGGGTAAGTATCAGGGGCATGATATCGACCTTGGTTATGGACAGGACTGGATGTACTTCAAGGCGGGCGCATACAATCAATGCAACACTAAGAAGTCGAGCTCAGCCTGTGAATGGCGTGGTATGGAAGCGGGTGATTACACTCAAGCGAGCTTCTACCAGTTAGTGCTCAACCAATAATATGGCTGAATCAGTCACCATTTGAACAATATTTAACTGATTAATATCTATTTGAAAAAGACCTTCCACATGAAGGTCTTTTTTTATGGCATCTGGAATAGGGTTGAGGTTTCAATGTGGCGACAAATGCGAGAGTTTCTCAACATTGGAGCCTTAATTGGCAAGGGATCGGTCACTTTTTACCTTTATGTAAAAAGATACGGGAAAAAATAGATTTTTTTTACTTATTCCCTTGAAAACCAGTTTGCAGCCCTTATCTATGGTGCATACGAAAGCAAATTACATTTGCACTTAAATTTTGTGTATTAGGGTTGAATCCCTGATTACCGCCCCCCACATATGTGGGTATAGCAAAAAACTAATATAGATTATATTTCGGAGATAGCCTGATGGGTCGAATCATTGGTATTGATTTAGGTACTACTAACTCTTGTGTTGCTGTTTTAGACGGCGACAAACCACGCGTACTAGAAAATGCTGAAGGCGAACGCACAACAGCATCGGTAATCGCATACACTGACGGCGAGACGCTAGTTGGTCAACCTGCGAAACGTCAAGCAGTTACTAACCCTCAAAACACGCTATACGCAATTAAGCGTCTAATCGGTCGTCGTTTTGAAGATGAAGAAGTTCAACGCGATATCGAAATCATGCCTTTCAACATTGTTAAGGCTGACAACGGTGATGCATGGGTTGAAGCGCAAGGCCAAAAAATGGCTGCTCCTCAAGTATCTGCTGAAGTTCTTAAGAAAATGAAGAAAACAGCTGAAGACTTCCTAGGCGAAGAAGTAACTGGCGCAGTAGTAACTGTTCCTGCTTACTTCAACGATGCTCAACGTCAAGCAACGAAAGATGCTGGCCGTATCGCTGGTCTAGATGTTAAACGTATCATCAACGAACCAACTGCTGCTGCTCTAGCTTACGGCCTAGACAAGCAAGGTGGTGATCGCACTATCGCTGTATACGACCTTGGTGGTGGTACATTCGATATCTCTATCATCGAAATCGATGAAGTAGAAGGCGAGAAGACTTTCGAAGTTCTTTCAACTAACGGTGACACTCACCTTGGTGGTGAAGATTTCGATAACCGCATGATCAACTACCTAGTAGATGAGTTCAAGAAAGAACAAGGTATCGACCTTAAAGCTGATCCACTAGCAATGCAGCGTGTTAAAGAAGCAGCAGAAAAAGCGAAAATCGAGCTTTCTTCTACTACTCAAACTGACGTAAACCTACCTTACGTTACTGCTGATGCGACTGGTCCTAAGCACATGAACATCAAAGTGACTCGTGCGAAGCTTGAGTCTCTAGTTGAAGACCTAGTTCAACGTTCTCTTGAGCCACTAAAAGTTGCTCTAGCGGATGCTGACCTATCTGTAGGCGAAATCACTGACGTTATCCTAGTTGGTGGTCAAACTCGTATGCCTATGGTTCAAGCTAAAGTAACTGAATTCTTCGGTAAAGAGCCACGTAAAGACGTGAACCCTGACGAAGCTGTTGCAATGGGTGCTGCTGTTCAAGGTGGTGTACTAGCGGGTGACGTTAAAGACGTTCTACTACTAGACGTTACTCCTCTATCTTTCGGTATCGAAACGATGGGCGGCGTGATGACTAAGCTTATCGAGAAAAACACAACTATCCCTACTAAAGCGGATCAAGTGTTCTCTACAGCTGAAGACAACCAAAACGCAGTAACTATCCACGTTCTTCAAGGTGAGCGTAAGCAAGCGACTTACAACAAGTCTCTTGGTCAGTTTAACCTAGAAGGTATCCAACCAGCACCACGTGGCATGCCACAAATCGAAGTAACATTCGACCTAGATGCTGATGGTATCCTGAACGTATCTGCTAAAGATAAAGCAACAGGTAAAGAGCAGAAGATCACTATCCAAGCATCAGGCGGCCTGTCTGAGGAAGAGATCGAAGCAATGGTACAAGAAGCAGAAGCTAACAAAGAAGCGGACAAAAAGTTCGAAGAGCTAGTAACTGCACGTAACCAAGCTGACCAAATGATTCACGGCACTAAGAAGCAAGTAGAAGAAGCTGGTGAAGCTCTACCTGCAGACGAGAAAGCTAAAATCGAAGCGGCTATCACTGCACTAGAAGAAGTTAAGTCTGGTAACGATAAAGAAGCTATCGACGCTAAAGTTCAAGAACTGATGCAAGCAGCTCAAAAGCTAATGGAAATTGCTCAACAGAAAGCTCAAGCTGAACAAGCTGGTGCTGACGCTGGTGAACAACCTAAGCAAGACGACGATGTTGTAGACGCTGAGTTTGAAGAAGTTAAAGAAGACAAAAAATAATTTCGTCGCAGAGTAGCCTGATTTCGTTATCGGAAGTGTCCACCTACTAACGTAGGCTCCGCGCTTCCACTTAGGACTCAAGCTATCTGCTTAGAAATTTGTCTCAAAGACTTATTATTGCGGGCGTCAGAGGTAACTCTCACGCCCGTAAATTTGTATTTAGACTTGTCGATCTAGATAATAGCTTTATTCGGCATTTCAGCCGGCAGAACTTTTATCTAGATTGATACACAGACTACTGAAGTGATCATTCGGTAGTAGCAATTATTTTGGTGACCTAGAACATGTCAAAACGTGATTTTTACGAAGTATTAGGCGTAAGCCGCGATGCATCAGAGCGCGATATTAAAAAAGCGTACAAACGCTTAGCGATGAAATTCCACCCGGACCGTAACCAGGGTGATGAGACCGCAGCAGATAAGTTTAAAGAAGTAAAAGTAGCGTACGAGATCCTAACCGATTCTCAAAAGAAAGCAGCTTACGACCAATACGGTCATGCAGCCTTTGAACAAGGTGGCATGGGCGGCGGCGGTGGTTTCGGCGGCGGTGGCCAAGGTGACTTCGGCGATATCTTCGGTGACGTATTTGGCGACATCTTCGGCGGCGGTCGTCGTGGTGGCGGTCAACAGCGTGCACAACGTGGTTCAGATCTACGTTACAACATGGAACTTTCTCTAGAAGAAGCGGTTCGTGGTGTTTCTAAAGAAATCGAAGTACCAACACTTGTAGAGTGTGATACTTGTGACGGCAGCGGCGCGAAAGCGGGTTCTTCTGCACAAACGTGTGGCACTTGTCATGGCCACGGCCAAGTACAAATGCGCCAAGGTTTCTTTGCGGTTCAACAGACTTGTCCTACTTGTAACGGTAAAGGCAAGATCATCAAAGACCCATGTAACTCATGTCATGGTCAAGGTCGCAAACAGAAGACGAAAACACTTAACGTTAAGATCCCTGCTGGTGTTGATACTGGCGATCGTATTCGTCTATCAGGCGAAGGCGAAGCGGGAGAGCAAGGCGCTCCAGCTGGCGATCTGTACGTACAAGTACACGTAAAAGAGCACAACATCTTCGAACGTGACGGCAACAACCTTTACTGCGAAGTACCAGTAAGCTTCTCTATGGCTGCTCTAGGCGGTGAAGTTGAAGTTCCAACACTGGATGGTCGTGTAAACCTTAAGGTACCAGAAGAGACACAAACGGGCCGTATGTTCCGTATGCGTGGCAAGGGCGTGAAAGGCGTTCGTGGTGGCGGTGTGGGTGATCTAATCGTTAAGCTAGTGGTTGAGACTCCAGTTAAGCTAAGCGCTCGCCAGAAAGAATTACTGCGTGAATTCGAAGAAACCTGTGGTGGTGAAGCGGCAAGCAAGCATAAGCCAAAGTCTGAAGGTTTCTTTAGCGGCGTTAAAAACTTCTTCGATGACCTAACTAAGTAATTAGATTGTTGATGCTTTAAGTTGTTGATAAAGTTAAAAAACCTGCTCATGTAGCAGGTTTTTTTTGTATCTGTAGATCAGGGGAAAAGAAGCTCGAGAAGAAAGAGTCGAGATTTATCAGATAAATTCTAGAGCCCTTTGGTGGTTGCTCTTGTTACTTCCAACACGTTTCTGGCTCCGAAATGCCCGAGTGGTGCAATTCCAACTTATCGGTATTCGAGTCAAAACATTCATCATTTACTTGCTGCGAAAGCGGTTCCGCTTGAATTGAATAGGTGGTGCTACTCGCAGAGATCGCTAGCGTGTATCGGCTAGTATCGGTATCGCAAAACAAGCATGTCCCTCCTGAAATAATATTCTCCGCTGCCGACGCATAGTTCCCTGTGTATAGAGTTTCTATCTCCAGTTGCATCTTGGTTAAGTCGGCCATCGCTGTAACTCGATGTGCCTTGATAACATGGTTGGTATAACTTGGATACGCAATGGCGCCGAGTATCCCCACGATGGCGACAGCGATCAATAATTCGATCAATGTCATTCCTCTAATGCTTAAGTTGTTGTTGTTGCATATATTTCTTCGAATCATCGCGAGTAGTTTCCTTTCATATCTCTGCCCATTTTTCTCTGGTGGTAGCATCGGTGCAAGATTAAATGCAGTTGCGCATTGAGTTACATAGGAATTTGGGAAATGACTCGCGGGTTTACTTTATTAGAGCTGTTAGTAACGGTATCGGTACTGTCGATACTGATAGCGACGGCTGCCCCGAGTTTTAGTTCGGTTACTGAAACCGTCAAGATGCAGCGACTCGCCGGAGAGTTGAATGGTTTTCTCATTCAGGCCAAGTCTGAATCGGTCAAAAGGAATCAAGATCTGTGGGTACATTTCTCTATGGATAAAAATGAGGTGCAATCAACCGGAGAGTGGACTGTAAGGTTAAAGCCTACTGAAGACCTTTCTGGTGAAACGTTACTGATGTTGTCAGGCGAACCGTTTCGAGATGTCTCGTTTTCCCATAATTACACAGGTGCAAGAATCAGTTTTGAGAGTGTAAGGGGAAGGCCAGCCAGAGGGACGATTTATCTTTCTCCAAACACAGCGTCCACAGACAGATTGTTGGTTAAATTATCCAGCCCTCCTGGGCGAATTAAGGTGTGCGGTGAGTCGAGTGCGCAGTATGGCTATGATGCGTGTTAGACCGATTGTGGTAGCGCCTACTAAACAGCAAGGCACATCATTAATTGAGTTAATGGTGGCGTCTGTGATTGGTGTGTTTGCGATTTCGATTATTGGCAGTGTCTTTATAACAGGGCAGAGAATTGCCAAAGACAAAGGCATTGAATTATTGCTGCTACAAAATCTAACCAGCACCATGCAGGTCATGAAAGAGGATATCCAACGAGCGGGTTACGATGGTTCAAACGGTTACTCAATCAAGTTGTCTGGCGCGAGTAACACCATCCAAGTGAGTGGCGGTGTGGCGGTGGGTTTTGTTTACTTCCGAGAGGGCTCAAGCGCAAGTAAAGAACATCGAAATATCGTTTACAGAAAAAATGGAACCAAACTGCAAATATGTGAGAAGGGCACCACTGTATCGGAGGCAATTCCTACATTTCATGAGGTTACTGGATGTTACTCACTGTTCGATGACAACCTCATTGATGTTGATGAGTTCAGCATTAATTCCCAAGTATTGGAGCAGAATTCTATCAAGAGCACGCTCACTGATATCAGTATTACAGCGTCAATCCCAACCGCAGGTGTTTCCAAATCTGTTTCGGTTTCCGTTAAGCAGAGGAACTGGCAATGATGATATTTAAAAAGCAGCGTGGTGTGGTGACGTTATTGATTACGTCAGTGCTTTTAATTGGTGCTTTAGTGGTGACATTAGGCACGTATCGCAGTGTATTCCATCAAATTAAAGTCGCACAGAATGAAGTGCAGGGCAGACAAGAACACTGGCGATCGGAAGGAGGCTTGGAGTGTGGCTTCACTTACATCGCTGAAAATGATCTGACAGCTATTCCCAATGATTTAATGGATTATTGTCAGCAGTCGAAAGTCGTTACGTTGGGATCAGAAGCACTCACGCCAAATATATTGGTGTCGAGTTCTGAGTCTTTATCGCTGAACAAAGAGATTAGTTTTGTAGACGCTTCGGGATTAGGAGTAATGCAAACCAATTCGAGTTTAGAATTTATTTCTGATCACAATATCGATATTAATCCTGATATTGCTCTTACTGCTGTTGATGGTATTAACGAGTGTGTATCGGTTCGATTTTTAGATAGTGTTATCTATAAGCAAAAGGGAGGAGGACGTTTGAAGACCATTACTCCAGAGTCACCTCCTTTTTCTACGTTTGAGTCTTGCCAACAAACCACCAATATTAGCAATGATGCAACCATCGACTCCGTTGGGGCGCTGCCTTCAAACTCTTTTCAATCAGATTTCAAATTCGATCCGGATATCGATACGTTCTCTAATTATTTTGGCGTGCCAAAGACGTCAGAGAACATTGACCAAATTAAGCTTGATTATCATGTTATAGACCTTATTGATCGGACAGTTGTCCCCCCTAAGCATATTGACTTGGTTGATGGTGAATATGAAGGAAATAAGTGTAGCAAAGCCATTAATGATGCCTTTTCAAGTGGGGAGAATAAGGTATGGGTTATAGGTGATTGCGTCGTTTATTCACCTGCGATTAATGTAGTTGAACCTATCCCAGGGGTTATTACGCCTCGCTCTTTAGTGATTCAGGACGGCATCGTTGCGAATGGTAACGCGAGCGTATTTGACGGGGCTTTTTATCATCTAAATGATATGACCGTATTCGATAACACTAACTCTCCCGATACTGATACCGACCTACTGAGTGGTTTGTGGGCTAAAGTTCCAGATACAATTCCTATTACTGATTTAGTACAGAGTAATTCGGTTTATATTGGATTTGCTTCTTTTTTCCCTAAAGGAGGGATGTTCTTTGATTCCGTTGGTGGGTTATCGACAATTCAGGGTTCAATCAATTTGGATTATACCGGTGAATACAACCCTCATAGCACTCCTTTAAAAGCGAAGTGGAAGCGAGGATCATGGAATGATTTCTAAGAACTCAGGTTTTAGCTTGATAGAGGTTCTTATCTCTTTTCTGTTGATTGGCGTTGCCTCACTAGGGCTGGTTAAATTACAGGTCTACGCTGAACAAAAATCGGATTTTGCGCTCCACAGCGTAGAGGCGCTGCATTTTGCTGAAAGGCAGATGGAGTATTATCGAACTCGGGCGTCTAATGTGAGTGGAGCGGTAAGTTTAATTCCTTTTTCGGAACTAAATCAGGCGAGTCATTGTCTCAACATAGCAAGTTCAGATCCTTTATCCGGTTTGTCGGGTTCTGCCTATGCCATGACCTGTGAAGTGACTAATGCAAACGGTGCTCTGTCTAGCGCATTAAAAACCATTACTGTCACAATTGCATGGCAAGATCGTATGAACCACGCACAAAGTATTTACCTCGAAACTATGCTCTCCAAATACAGTGAGTTTGATTGACCCTCAAGCAAACGTTTACTGCATGCCAAGGCTCATGCTACCCCTTTTACTGATAATTTTCACTCCTCGGACATTGTTTACGTGCTAGTTAAAACTCTGTATATGGAATGGTGTTTTTTATGTTTTTATATTGTTGTGGTTGTATGGTATTTTTGCAAAATATGTCTCCATTTATGGAAAATCAGGTGGAATCTTGTGCTTTTTAACAACGACTTTAATAGAATATGTGCTGTACCAATAGGCCGTGGTCAAAACTTATATTAGGCCTAAACAAAACAACATCACATATGGAGTTACAATGAGTAACCAAGCCGTAAAAAAAGCACCATCGACTGAGAAGATCAGTGGTATGGACCGCTTTCTAAACTTCATTGAACGCGCCGGCAACAAAATTCCAGATCCAGCAATCCTGTTCTTCTGGGCTCTAGTTATTGTATGGGTAGCATCTGCACTTTTATCGAATCTTTCATTCGACTTAATCAACCCTCAAACGGGTGCTGCTCTTGAAGTAAACAACCTACTAACTGGTGAAGCGCTTGCTAGCTTCCTAGCGAATATGGTTACCACGTTCACAGGCTTCGCACCTCTAGGCATCGTACTTGTTGCTATGCTAGGTGTTGGCGTTGCAGACTCTTCAGGCTTCATTACTACTGGCCTTAAGAAGATGCTGAACTTCACGCCAGCGAAGCTACTTACGCCAATGCTAATCTTGGTTGCTATCGTGTCTCACACAGCAGCTGATGCAGGTTACGTTCTAGTAATCCCTCTTGGCGGTATCATCTTCCACGCTGCGGGTCGTCACCCTCTAGCGGGTATTGCAGCAGCATTTGCTGGTGTATCAGGTGGTTTCTCTGCGAACTTCATTCCTTCAGGTATCGACCCGCTACTAGCTGGCTTCACGCAAACAGCGGCAAACGTTCTTGACCCTGAATACGTGATTAACCCTCTAGCGAACATCTTCTTTACTGGCCTATCTTCAGTTCTTATTGTTGCTATCGGTTGGTACGTAACTGAGAAGATCATCGAACCTCGCCTAGCGAACACGCCAGTTGATGAAGATGCTGAAGAAGCACCTGATCTAGGTACGTTCACTGCAATCGAATCAAAAGCATTCAAATACGCAGGTTGGGCAATGGTTGCTGGTATTGGTCTGCTTGTTGCGGCTCTAATCCCTGAGAACTCTGCACTGCGTTCTCCCGAAGGTGAGCTAACAGCATTCTCTGCACCAGTTATGAAGTCTATCGTTCCTCTGATCTTCATCCTGTTCATCATCCCAGGTATCGTTTACGGCCGTGTAGCGGGTACTTTCAAGAATAGTAATGATGTTATCAAAGCAATGTCTGAGACGATGGCAACGATGGGCGCATACATTGTAATGTCGTTCTTCTGTGCTCAGTTCCTATCTGCATTCGCTCAATCAAACATCGGTACTATGCTGGCACTTTACGGTGCTGAAGGCTTGAAAGCGATGGACCTTCCAGGTGAAGCAACGGTTGTTGGTATGATTCTACTAACGGCTGCAGTTAACCTTCTTGTTGGTTCTGCTTCAGCTAAGTGGGCACTGATTGGTCCTATCCTAGTTCCAATGCTAATGGTTGTGGGTATCTCTCCTGAGCTATCTCAAGCGGCTTACCGTGTAGGTGACTCAGTGTCTAACATCATCTCTCCACTAATGGTGTTCTTCCCACTGGTTGTTGTTTACTGTCAGCGCTACGTTAAGTCGACAGGTATCGGTACTCTAGCTTCTCTAATGATGCCATTCTCGATTGCGATGTTAATCGGTTGGTCTATCTTCTTGCTAGCTTACTGGGCTCTTGGTATCCCACTAGGTATCCAAGCACCTTACACTTACACAATGTAAGATTGAACTAAGCAAAACTAAGCTTTATTCATTGCTAAGCCCGCACCGAAATGTGCGGGCTTTTTTTCGCTATTTTTTCCGTTTTTTATATCCAAAACTTTCTATATCCAAAACTTTTTATATTCAAAATAAAGGCACTCAGCTTATACTCCGGATTACGGCTAATTGTTGGCCGGTAAATTTAGGAAATCCAAGCCACATGAAAATTCTGCTTTTAGTAGGGTTAATTGTTTTAAATGGTCTGTTTGCCATGTCTGAGATTGCATTGGTAGCAGCAAAAAATAGTCGGCTGAAACGCTTAGCCGAAAAACACCGCTCCGCTCAGGTTGCTCTTGATCTCAAAGAAAATCCAACCCGCTTCCTCTCTACAATCCAAATCGGTATCACGGTAATCGGCCTACTCAGCGGGATTGTGGGTGAGGCGACGCTATCGGCTCCACTAGCCGTTCAACTTGAACTGTGGGGACTAGACCCAACACAAGCGAACATCTTGTCTACTGCGGTTGTGGTGGTAGGTATTACTTATTTCGCTATCGTTGTCGGTGAGTTGGTACCAAAGCGTTTTGCTCAGTCTCAAGCTGAAAACATTGCTGTGTTAGTCGCGCTGCCAATCTTCTGGTTATCTAAAATCGCGACGCCGTTTGTGTTTGCGTTGTCGGCTTCAACGGAAGGTATTCTTAAGTTGATGGGCCGAGGCGGTGAAGAAGATATCCATGCACTTGTGAAAGAGGGCTCAGAATCGGGTGTGATTGAACGCGGCGAACAAGAGATGATTCGTAATATCTTGCAGCTTGATGATCGTCTTGTGAGCTCATTGATGACTCCGCGTCGAGACATCGACTTTCTGGATGTCGACCAACCCGTTGAGCAGATATTAAAGAAACTGCGTTCATCAAAACACAGTGTGTTTCCATTGTGCCAAGATCACCTCAATAAAGTGGTGGGTACAGTGTCAGCCAAAGCCTTGCTGAATCAGGCGGGCAATCTAAGCATTCAAGTGATCATGGGGCTGTCTCGCTCGCCGATCTATGTTCCAGAATCGATGAAAGCTCTGCGTCTACTTGGCTACTTTAAAGAGTCGGGCACCGAGATGGCATTCATTGTCGACGAGTATGGCGATGTTCAAGGTCTTGTGACTCATTACGATATTCTTGAGGCGATTGCTGGCGAGCTATCGAATAATCCGAACGATCTTTGGACCGAGCAAGTGGAAGACGGTTTGTTGGTGGATGGATTGATTCCTATCAGTGAACTGAAGAACCGTTTAGAGCTATCGGATTTTGAGGGCGAAAGCGAGAGCTTCCAAACGTTGAATGGCCTTGTGACTTGGTTAATAGGGCGCTTACCGGATGCAGGCGAAGTTGTTCAATACCAGCAGTGGCAGTTTGAAATTATCTCTGTTGAGAATAACCGTATTGTGAGCATCAAAGCGACGCCAATAGCCGGTGACACAGAAGACGCTAATAGCTAACAGTTCGACCAACCAGCAAGCGGCAATGGTTCATTGTCTGTTGTTGTCTATTACCTCTTTATTGTTCATTATCTCTAAGATTAGGTATGCTTCACCGCATACCTATTTTCGTTTTTATCCTTTGTTTCTGGAGTTCCCTTTGTCAGACCATCAATTCACCCCTCAAGATGAAATCTTCATGCGACGTGCCATCGAGGTGGCTACGCAAGCAGAGAGCGAGGGAGAGGTTCCTGTTGGTGCAGTATTAGTAAAAGATGGGGAGATTATCTCTGAAGGATGGAACCGTTCGATTGGCAGCCACGATGCTACGGCACACGCAGAAATTGAAACCTTGCGTAAAGCCGGTCAAGCCTTAGAAAACTATCGGCTACTCGATACCACTTTATACGTTACGCTAGAGCCTTGCCCAATGTGCGCAGGTGCCTTGCTACACAGCCGAGTAAAGCGCATTGTGTTTGGTGCTCCAGACTTAAAAGCAGGCGCTGCAGGTACAGTGTTGAATTTGTTTGAAAGTCAGGCCTCATACCACTATGCCGACGTTGAACATGGTTTGTTAGAGGAAGAGTGCCGTGAGCAATTACAAGCGTTTTTCAAGCGTCGTAGAAAAGAGATAAAAGAGAAGCGAAAGCAAGAACGTCTGTTGGAAGAGCAGCGTTTAGAAGCAGAGATGAAGGCTGGCAATAAGAAATAGCAGCGTACTTTCGGCACTCTCTATCGCAAGAGTGCCAAGCAAACTGACTGAGTAACTACATTTACTCAGCAATCATCTGCATGAAAGCGCGATTGCGCCAAATGATCTTCTTCTTATTATTTGAAAGCATACGCTTACGACGGTTTGCAGCAACGGTCTTATCAAGGCGTTTCGATTTCAGTTTCTTCATCATTTCAATGATTTCCTATTTGTCGTCTGACTTTTTAGTTTGGACTAACGATTTAATTATAGTGTTATTCGTTTGTTTGGCCTGTCGCACGCTTGGCTTAAATAGAAGAGCAGTTCTAGTCTAAAGCCAGCATTGCAGTGCAACAGAGCATAATCTTGATTGTGGTGTGCCGTTATAAGGTTCGATTGTTACTGCAATATGACACTCTAGATCTCATCATCATTTTCTTGCCTGCTTCCCTTATCCCTTAATGACGAAAGAAGAGTCGAAAAAAGACAATAAAAAAGAGCAATGCTAGATGGCATTGCTCTTTTGGGTTTTACTGTGAAGGCTCAGAACTGCTTACTGTCGACTGAGCTGCGCTGATACTCGATTCAGCACCTGAGGTTTCTAAAGGTGGGATCACCACCAAACCTTCAAGGGTCGCTTCTTGTTCTTTATTGCGCTTATTTACATGGCCAATAATGCTTTGGTAATAACGGCGAATGTTTTCAACGTAGTTTCTCGCTTCATCACCACGCGCATACCCATATCGAGTTTGGCTGTAGTACTTCTTCTGTCTTAACAGAGGCAATCTGTCTTTCACATCGCCCCAAGCATCAGGATCTCCTCCTTGTGCCTTCGTTAGGCGACGCGCGTCCATCATGTGCCCGTAACCGACATTGTATGAAGCAAGTGCAAACCAGATCTTTTCGTGTTGAGTGATTGAATCTGGTACTCGGTTCACGATACGACGCAGGTACTCAACACCGCCTTGTACCGACTGGTTCGGGTCGAGACGGTTGGTTACCCCAACACTCTTCGCGGTGGGCAGTGTCAACATCATCATGCCACGAACACCCGTTGGTGAGCGCGCAACAGGGTTCCAGTGTGATTCTTGGTAGGCCAAAGCGGCAATCAAGCGCCAATCAAATTCTTGAGAGTACCTTTGAAATAGCGGCGACCATTTTGGCAACTTGCTGTCCAGTGCGCGGATAAAGGCACGAGTATCAACGTAGTCAAAAGTGCCGATGTGGCCGATGTATTTCTCTTCTAGTGAAGCCAGTTCACCAGACTGTTTTAGGTTACCGAAGAACTCAATCAGCAAAGCATACAGGCTTTCATCTTCCGATCTATTTAGGTACCAAGAGATAGGTTGGTCTTCTGTCAGCTCAAATGCCAAGGCAACATCTGGGTACAAACGTTGCGCCAGTGATAGCTCGATAGAGTCGGCCACTGTGAATAAACGTTCGCCTGTTGATACTTCTTTGAGCAGGTCGTTGATATCAGCATTGCCGACCGCATCATAGATAAAGTCATCGTGTGTTTTCTGCAGCTGCTTTAGTGTTGGCTCAAAGTGTGAGTCTTTCACCACAACCAAAGATGGCGTTAATGTGTCAGTAGACGCCGCCTCTTCTGATTCAGTTTGTGCTTTAACAAAGTCAACCTGACGCTCATTCTCGAAATTGATCAGTTGTTCAAGGTTTCTCGGTCGCCACTGGCCTTTTTTGTATACGACCTGTTGGCTTACGTAGTAATAAGCAGGTGCGGCGCGATAAGCTCGTGTCAGTTTGTTGTTTTGCGTTAAGCCGGTCGCGATAAGATCGATTTCGCCTTTCTGCAGTGCAGGGAACAAGCCAGACAAACGGTAAGCGGGTTTAACCTCAAGCTTTACACCAAGCTCCTGCGCAAATTCACGAGCTAATTCGTAATCCAAGCCAGCAGGACCATCAGGACCGATGTAATAAGAGAGTTGGTTATTTAGGGTGCCGACACGAAGAACGCCACGATCTCGTATCTGCTCAAGGACACTTTTAGGTTCAGATTCAATCTGGCATCCAGCCAACCCAAATAGGGCGATGGCGAGCAGAAGGAACTTAGACGAAAAGATGAGCGTAAATTTAGGCATCAAAATGAAATCTCGAAAAGTGGAAGCTCCTTTATACCAAACCCCGCAAGGCTGGCAAAGCAGGTTTAATTAAACAGTTGTAAAAGTGGTGATAAATGCAGCAAAAGTACCATTTACGCAGAAAGATAAAAAAAATCACGCAAACGGTTGCTTTTGGTGTTACGTCACAAAAAGAAATGCTTTATAATGCGCTCGCATTGAAGAGGTGGGATCGGCATAGGTTTTTAAACCTTCGGGAATAGCTTCGAAGAAAACAGTTAGGTTTTTCCTTTAACCCACTGAATTTATTCCAATACTACCTTAATCAACTGCATAAGAGACGTAAGCACATGAGAATTTTGCGTGGCTCCCCAGCTCTATCTGAGTTTCGTGTTAACAAGCTTTTAGAGCTTTGTCGTGAATTAAGCTTACCTGTAACAGGTATTTACGCTGAGTTTGCCCACTTTGCTGATCTAACGGCAGACCTAGATGAGTCTGAAGTTGAGAAGCTAGAAAAGCTACTGACTTACGGTCCAACGATTGAAGAGCATGAACCTGAAGGTTTACTGCTGCTTGCAACGCCACGCCCAGGCACTATCTCGCCTTGGTCTTCAAAATCAACAGATATCGCACACAACTGCGGACTGGCTAAAGTGTCACGTCTAGAGCGCGGTACTGCTTTCTACATTGAAACCTCTGCTGAACTTTCTGAACTTCAACTTGTTGAGCTGAAAGCAATCCTGCACGACCGTATGATGGAAGTGGTTTTCACTGACTTCGAATCAGCGGCGGCACTATTTACCGTTGCTGAGCCTGCTCCTTATGCGGAAGTTGACCTATTAACTGGCGGACGTAAAGCGCTTGAAAAAGCAAACGTTACCCTAGGTCTTGCACTTGCAGAAGATGAGATTGATTACCTTCTTGAAAGCTTCACTGAGAAGCTAGGTCGTAACCCGACGGACATCGAGCTAATGATGTTTGCACAAGCGAACTCAGAGCACTGTCGTCATAAGATCTTTAACGCTGATTGGACTATCGATGGCGTTAAGCAAGAAAAATCATTGTTCAAGATGATTAAGAACACCTTTGAAACGACACCAGAACATGTTCTGTCTGCTTATAAAGATAACGCAGCGGTAATGACAGGTTCTGAAGTTGGTCGTTTCTTCCCAGATCCAGAAACTCGCCAGTACAGCTACCACCAAGAAAAAACACACATCTTGATGAAAGTTGAAACGCACAACCACCCAACGGCAATCTCACCGTGGCCAGGTGCATCGACAGGTTCAGGCGGTGAAATCCGTGATGAAGGCGCAACCGGTATTGGTGGTAAGCCAAAAGCGGGTCTTGTTGCTTTCTCTGTATCTAACCTTAAGATCCCGAACTTCGTTCAACCTTGGGAAACTGACTTTGGCAAGCCAAGCCGTATCGTGACTGCTTTGGATATCATGCTTGAAGGTCCTCTTGGTGGTGCGGCATTCAACAACGAATTTGGTCGTCCAAACCTACTTGGTTACTTCCGTACTTACGAAGAGAAAGTAAACTCTCACGCAGGTGAAGAAGTGCGTGGTTACCACAAACCAATCATGCTAGCTGGTGGTCTTGGCAACATCCGTGATGAGCACGTTCAGAAGAAAGAGATCCCAGTAGGTGCAAGCCTAATCGTTCTTGGTGGTCCTGCGATGAACATCGGCCTTGGTGGCGGTGCGGCATCTTCAATGGATTCTGGTTCTTCTTCTGAAGATCTTGATTTCGCTTCTGTACAACGTGAAAACCCAGAAATGGAGCGTCGTTGTCAGGAAGTTATCGACCGTTGTTGGCAGTTAGGTGATGCGAACCCAATCACATTCATCCACGATGTGGGCGCGGGCGGTATCTCGAACGCACTTCCTGAGCTAGTAGACGATGGCGAGCGTGGCGGTATCTTTAACCTACGTGACGTACCAAACGATGAGCCGGGCATGAGCCCACTTGAGATCTGGTGTAACGAATCTCAAGAGCGTTATGTAATGGCGGTTGCTGATAAAGACATGGCAACGTTCGACGCGATTTGTAAGCGTGAACGTGCACCGTACGCAGTGGTTGGTAAAGCAACTGAAGAACGTGATCTGAAATTAGAAGATTCACACTTCGACAACACGCCAATCGACATGCCAATGGACATCCTATTAGGTAAAACACCTAAGATGCACCGTGACGCGAAAACGCTAAAAGCTAACAACCCTGCGATTGACCGTTCTGGCATCGAGATGAACGAAGCGGTTGACCGTGTTCTTCGCTTGCCAACAGTCGCTGAGAAAACATTCCTTATCACCATCGGTGACCGCTCGGTAACAGGCCTTGTAGCTCGTGACCAAATGGTTGGTCCATGGCAGGTTCCTGTTGCTAACTGCGCAGTAACAGCGGCAAGCTACGACTCTTACCACGGTGAGGCTATGTCTCTTGGTGAGCGTACGCCAGTGGCACTTCTAGACTTCGGCGCATCGGCTCGTCTAGCGGTTGGTGAAGCAATTACTAACATCGCAGCGACCAACATCGGCGATATCAAACACATTAAACTGTCGGCTAACTGGATGTCTCCAGCAGGTCACCCAGGTGAAGATGCAGGTCTTTACGAAGCGGTTAAAGCGGTTGGTGAAGAACTATGTCCAGCTCTGGGTCTAACTATCCCAGTGGGTAAAGACTCAATGTCGATGAAGACTAAGTGGGAAGAGAATGGCGAGCAGAAAGAAGTAACGTCTCCGCTATCTCTTGTTATCACCGCGTTTGCACGTGTTGAAGATGTTCGTAAGACGATTACTCCTCAGCTTCGCACCCCTGATAACCTTGAAGGACTAGGTAATACAAGCCTAGTTCTTATCGACCTAGGTAACGGCAAAAACCGTATGGGTGCAACAGCACTTGCACAGGTTTACAAGCAGCTTGGTGACAAGCCAGCAGACGTAGACAACGCAGCGCAACTAAAAGGTTTCTACGAAGGCGTTCAAGCACTTGTAGCGAACGACCAAGTTGTCGCTTACCACGATAAAGGCGATGGTGGTCTATTCGTAACGCTAGCAGAAATGGCATTCGCAGGTCACTGTGGTGTTAATGCAAACATTGAAGCGTTAGGTGAAGACACGCTAGCAGCACTGTTCAACGAAGAGCTAGGTGCAGTAATCCAAGTCCGTAACGACGACCTAGACGCAGTACTTTCTACTCTTGCAGCTAACGGTCTAGAAGCATGTTCTCATGTGATTGGCAGCGTTGTTGGTGAAGGGGAAGCATCAGATGAACTAGTGATTAAGTCTGGCGAGTCTGTAGTGATTGAACGTAACCGTACTGAACTACGTACTATCTGGGCTGAGACAACGCACAAGATGCAAGGTCTGCGTGATAACCCAGTATGTGCTGACCAAGAACATGAAGCGAAGAAAGACAACTCGGACCCAGGTCTGAACGTGAAACTGAGCTTTGACGTAAACGAAGACATCGCAGCACCGTTCATCAACACAGGTGCTAAGCCTAAGATGGCGATTCTACGTGAGCAGGGTGTTAACTCTCACGTTGAAATGGCAGCAGCATTCGACCGTGCAGGCTTCGAAGCAACTGATATTCACATGAGCGACATCCTAACAGGTCAAGCGGTACTAGAAGAATACAACGGCCTTGTGGCATGTGGTGGCTTCTCTTACGGTGATGTACTAGGTGCTGGTGAAGGTTGGGCGAAGTCGGTTTTGTTTAATGACTCTACTCGTGACCAGTTTGAAAACTTCTTCAAGCGTGAAGATACCTTCTCTCTAGGTGTGTGTAACGGTTGTCAGATGCTGTCGAATCTACGTGAACTTATCCCAGGTGCGGAGTACTGGCCACGTTTCGTTCGCAACGAATCTGAGCGCTTTGAAGCACGTTTCAGCCTAGTAGAAGTTCAGAAGTCAGATTCTGTATTCTTCAACGGCATGGAAGGTTCTCGTATGCCAATCGCTGTTTCTCACGGTGAAGGCCGCGTAGAAGTACGTGATAACGACCACCTAAACGCGATTGAAAACTCAGGTACGGTTGCTCTACGTTACGTTGATAACAACGGTAACCAAACGCAGCAATACCCGAATAACCCGAATGGTTCGCCAAACGCTATCACAGGTTTAACAACGACTGACGGCCGCGTGACAATTATGATGCCTCACCCAGAGCGTGTATTCCGTACGGTTGCAAACTCTTGGTCTCCGGAAGGTTGGGGCGAGAATGGCGCTTGGATGCGTATGTTCCAAAACGCACGTAAGAACGTGGGTTAATTGAAAACGATTTAAACAGTGTTATCGGGACAATAACCACAAGCGCAGATCGAAAGGTCTGCGCTTTTTTTGGTGGTGAGTGTGGTGTAGGGATCACCGTATAGTGGATGTGTGTATAACAAACTTTTGGACAGAAATGAGTTTTGGAAAATCAAACATTAGCAAATGACTAATAACTTCAGGTATGACAAATAACTAAACCTGATAGAAAAACTGCCACCAAAGAGCAAAAGACAAGACCTGACCCTATTGTTTTTTGTACGCAAAAAAACAGCAGTCAGTGATAGGGTTTAATCGCCAAATAAATTCTACGCAAACTACCATTTTCATGCCGGGCTAAATGACATGGTTCAGCATGCACTCCCAAGGGCCTCAAAGGGAAGATTGAGCACCTTCTGCCCATTTGGTCAGCTTTAAATCGTCCAAAATAAGCAGCACGCAAGGCACAACAATTGACGCTAGTAACGTAGCCGAGACTAAGCCAAACGCAATACTGGCAATTAACGGGATCAGAAATTGCGCTTGCGTACTGGTTTCGGTTAACAGTGGAAGCAATCCTGCAAATGTGGTTAACGAGGTGATAAATATCGCTCTAAATCGGTCACGTACCGCCTCTCGACAAGCGTCTATCAAGCGCTCGCCTTGGGCGATATTCTTCTTAATAAAATTGACCAACAGAATGTTATCGTTAACGACGATACCCGCTAAGGTAGCAAAGCCAACCAAGCTTGGAATAGTCAAATCGAACCCCATGCCCAAGTGCCCCCATACCACACCAATCCAGCCCATAGGGATTGCCAGCAGCACAGCAATCGGTTGAGTGTAGCTTTGTAACAGGAACACTAAAATAAGATAAATCCCCACCACGCCAAGAGCAAAGAAGGTCGCCAGCGAGGAGCCCGTATCTGAGCTTTCTTTATCCTGACCTTGCGAGGTGAAGGTGATGTCTGGGAATTTGTGTTGAGTTTGCGAGACAAATTCGCTATTGAACTGCAGCATGATTTCACGCGCATTGGCAACCCGCGTATCGATATTGCCTTGCACAACCACAGTGTTCATCCCATTAATGCGGTGAATTCGCGAGAAGGCTTGTTTTCTGTCAAACGTCGCAACACTTGATAATGGAACTAGGGTTCCATTGCCTGCCGTCACCATCAAGTTATTCAACTCATACAGGCTAGCTTGGTGCGTAAACTCATCCAGTCTCACACTAATATCCACCAGCTCGCCTTGTTGGAAAACCGTCAGATCAGTACTGCCTTTTACCGCGCTGCGCAGCGTTTGAGCAATGTTGGAAGCATTAACTCCCATCACGCCAGCTTCATCTTTAAGGTTAACGTGAAATTCGGTTCTGCCCTCACGCAGATCGGTGGAGAGGTTATAGACACCGTCAAATCCCTTCAACCATTTCACCAGCGAGCGGCTGACTTGATTGAGCTCTTGTAACGACTCACCCTGAACCCGAATATCAATGCCATTGCCAGCAATGCCCCGTTCTTTATCGGTAAACTTGAGTGAAACCACATCCGCCGTAGGGCCTACTTTTTGTTTCCAATCTTGGATCAGATCTTTAATGCTCTGCTGCCTAAATTGCGCTGGCAATAGATCGGCACTGACGGTTGCCATATGCGGCCCCGACTCATTAGCATCAGCATTTGAGTTGAACATGATCGTGGTGCTCGCGACCAAAGGTTTTGAGCTTGGGTATTTCTCTGCGTATTCTTGGTTGAGTTCATCAAGCGCGTTTGAAACCTTCTCCACCACCGCCTCTGTCTGGCTCAGTAAACTGCCTTGAGGGAGCAAGATACGCGCCTGCAGCACATCACTTTCCAAGGCAGGCATGGCTTTGAATTTCAGCCAACCTGACGAAATGGAAGCGGTTGAAATCATCACCACCATCACCAATATCCCTACTGAAAGATAAGGTGCATTCATCGCCTTGACACTCACTGGCACAAAGAATCTGTCTCTGATGTTTTCAAAACCGGCAATGAACTTGTCCCGTATAGGATTAGAGCGAGATTCAGTATGGCTATGTGCCAAATGAGACGGCAAGATCAAGAAAGCTTCTATCAGACTAACAAGCAAGGTAATCAATAACACGATGGGAATATAGCGTAGTACTTCGCCCATCTTGCCTGTGAGAAACATCAGCGGCCCTATCACCATGATGGTGGTAGCAAACGATGCAATCACACCTGGGAAGACTTGTTTGGTACCTTCAACTGCAGCGTCAAACGCGGGTAGCCCTTGTTGCCTCTTGGCAGCGATGTTTTCTGCAATGATCAACGAGTCGTCCATTAGCAGACCAATCGCGACAATCAGCCCGACCAGCGTCATCATATTCAGGGTATAACCGAGAAGTTGTATCGCAAAAATGGCGCCAAGGAATGAAACCGGCAGCCCCATGGTGACCCAAAAGCTAAAGCGAATATTAAAAAACGCCCACAACATCAAAAATGCCAGTGCTAATCCCTGTGCGCCATTGCTGGTGAGGATTCTCAGACGCTCAATAATATTGGTGCTGGAATCTTGGGTGATGGTTAAAGCGACGCCTTCAGGGGCTCTCGCCTGTTCTTTTTCAACGATGCTGACGATCGCATCTTTGACCGTTAAGGTATCTTGAAATTGCGTTTTGGACACCTGAAGCAAAGCGGCACGCTGACCATTGAACAGGATTTGATTTTCATCGCTAGTGAACTTCTGCTGAATAACGGCAACATCACCGAGGCGAACCTGAGTCCCCGTCTCACTGGATTTAATCACGATATTTTCGAAGTCTCTGACGTTGCTGCCTAAGTGGTCGAAGCGGACGCTGATCTCTTCCAAGTCATTACTAAATACGCCAGCAGGAGTGCTGATACTTTGCTGTTGTACTAGATTGGACAAGTCGGACACACTCAGGCCGTACTGCTGCAACTTCCACTGCGATACGTGAATTTCTATTTCTTGATCCGCAAAACCGCTCACGGTCACCTGAGCGATCAATGGGCTCTCTTTTAACTTGTGCTTAATTTGTTGGGCATAGAGATATAAGTCCCTATCTGACATATTGCCGGTAATCGCGACACTGGCCACCGTTGCCACTCGGTCCAGTTTCGACACCGTGATCTGCTCAACTCGATCCGGAAAATCACTGATGGCGTTAACCTGCTGTTGAATATCGCTGGTTAAAGTGTCAATGTCTTCATCATCGCCGATTTCCACATTGGCGATGACCAAACTCTCTCGGGCATCACAGCTTAACTCTTTAATTCCACTCAGCTTATCGAGAGAATCTTCCAACGGGTAACACACTTCTTCCATCATCTCAAAAGGTGACGCGCCCGGATAAAAGATCCGAACCTCAATATTTTTGGTCGGCGTCAACGGAAAAGTGTCTTTCTGCAGTTTGGGCAAGGCAAAAGCCCCTAACAGCAGTACCGCCATCATCAGGACATTGGCGCCAGTGGTGTGCCGAGCAAAAAAAGCGATCATAATTTGCCCTCTTTCTGAATCGCGTTTAGGGCTTTAAATCCGCTCTGCGTATCCAACCAAAGGCCGATTTTCTCATCCGGTTGCGGTTGTAAAGCCATCCCCTCAACGGCGGGTGAAAGTTTACTTAGCACAACCACATCACCGAATTCCACGCCAGATTTGATCACCGCAACCTGCCCTTGGACGAAATCTATCCTGACAGGTTTGCTTTTCAGTTTACCTTCAGAGACAGTGTAAACTTTACCATCATGGATGGCGTTTATCGGTAGCAAGACTTGTTGCTCCATCATTGGTGCTTTAATCGTGACTTTAACGAAAGTCCCACGAATAAGTGGTGGCTTCTCCCCGGGAATGGCTTGCTGATAGGGCTGATTTACTTGTGCAACCAGGCTTTGGCTTTGAGTCTGAGCATCGATTTCACCGCCGGAGCGGCTGATCTCGGCAGGCCAAGTAATTACTTTATAGCCTGCTTGGAGCTCGACTGTCGCGCTCAAGTTGCTATGAACATCTTCGTCAAGCGAGTCAAAGCGATTGGAATTTCTTAGCGGACGCATTTTACCAAGCGGAAACTGCGCGCGAACCTCAACGGCATCGATGTCATCCGCTTTGAGCAGCAATTCCCCCTTGTTGACATACTCGGCGAGTCCAACCAAGGTTTCGACAATGCGAATATCAAATGGGGCTTTAATTACGGTTTGTTCGAGATCTCGGTTTGCAAGTGCTAGTTCCGTTTGCAAAACCTTTTGCTGCGCTTGATTAATTGCCAGTTGGTTTTTCTGTGTCTGGAGCTGTTGCTGGCTGCTGAGCAAGTCTTTGGTCGCGCGGTCTTTCTCTGTTTTGGAGATATGCCCGGTTTCACTCAATTTGATTGAGCGGGCATATTCTGACTGTTGTACCTCAAACTCTTTCTCTGCAATCTTGAGCGAATCGATAATGGTCTGATTCGTTAGCATTAGCACTTCAAGCTCAGCTTGCAAACGGGCAATAGTAAGTTGATAAGCGGTGGGGTCAATTCTAAGGAGTTCGCTGTCTTTGCGGATAATAGCGCCCGTTTTGTATTGCTCAGAAACCCACACAACCGCGCCGTCAAGTTCAGACTGTGCCTGCCAGTCTTGAACAGACTCGGTATGTCCATATCCGATGGCAGAAGGTTGGATATTTCGCGGCTCGACTTTCAACACCCGAACCACCTTTTTAGCAGCCGTATTACTCGCATTAGGCGGTTCAGCCTTCATCCCTGGTGCGATCACCAATAACGCGATGCCCAACAAAACAGGAGGAACAAACAGAGCCCTTTGTAACCAGCTATACCTAGTCATAGCGATTCCCTTACTATATATTAGCTTTTCCTTAAGCAAAAGGTAGCACACCAACATAAGCGGATTTGCTTCCTTGATCTCAAAATAAGTCAGGCCTCACAAATGGAGGCCTGATTGAATTGAGCTACTGATTGTTTTTGCCTTTGCCCATGGTATTTTTGGGGTTCACCATGCCTTGATGAGCATTAAACTCTTGTTGAGAGATAGCGCGATCCGCGTTGCTATCTAACGAAGCAAAACTGTGGCTTTGATTGATATTTTTCAACGTACGTCCCTCTTCTGCTCGCTGGGCAATACGTTCTGAGCGTGCTTGATTGAACTCGGCTTCGGTTATCTTGCCATCACCATCGAGATCAAACTGTGAAAATACTGGGCGTGACATATTGTTATTCATGCCTTTATTCATTCCACCAGCCATTGCTCCGAAGGCAATAACGATGCCGAGTAACGCGATTATCGTGCTTTTGATTTTCATGACGTTTTCCTTCTCTTTGTTTCACTACTTAAGAATATACTAATGTAAGTAAGATAACGTCATGTGATGTAAAGGTATGTAAAGATGGCTAAGTAGATATCGATTTATGTTCTTATCGGTTTGTAAGCGCAGCGCAACAGAAATTATGAAACTTCTGCCGCTAGTACTCTGGTAAGAGTACAGGCATAGCTATGTCCAAATGGTTTTCAAATTATCCCAAACTTTCAGCCACCGAAACCGAAACCGAAAAGCCAATGATATAAAATCCCTAGTTTCGAAAAATATGGCGATTTTTAGACATTCAGAGTGTTTTCGAACTTTTGCCCAGCAGTTTGCCTTGCAAATATCCAACAGACAAGGGATTACTTTTAGTAGGGTAAATACATGTTAACATTCTGTTAACTCTGACTGGTAATGGGGCAATAATGATTCCCAGAACATACAAAAAAGCCGCTGGATTGAACCCCAGCGGCTTATTATTTTCTAGCATCTAGCATCTAGCATCTAGCATCTAGCATCTAGCATCTAGCATCTAGC
>NZ_JBFSUV010000063.1:0-28129 GCF_041467515.1 Vibrio sp. 10N.247.311.12 | reverse complement strand
CACAACGGTATGCTAAGAACAAAAATGCCGTTCACTCTTAAGTGAACGGCATTAGCTCATTGTTGAGCGCTTTTTTGTTGGCGATCTATGACTTCTTCTTTGTACTCGACAAAGTAAACTGATTAATCAGTGACTCAAGGTGATCAGACAGCTCTTCTAAGTCATTGCTGATGTTGCGAGTTTCAGCCGCAGATTGCGACGTGTTGTTGGCGTGAGAGGTGATGGTCTCAACCTTTTGTTGAACATCTTGAGTCGCTTGTGTGGTGGATTGTGTTTGCTGCTGAATATTCTGTGCGTGAGCCAAGACTTGTTTCATCTCTTCGACCACACCATTCATTTCAATTGAAAGTGCGTCGATATCGGTTGAGCTTTGATGAGCTTGTTCGCAAACGCGATCGGCAGAAGTTAGCGACTCTTCACTGCCTTGCTGGAATTGATGAATGATTGACTCAATGCTGCCTGTTGCTTCTGCGGTTCGCGATGCAAGGTGGCGAACTTCATCTGCCACTACCGCAAACCCACGACCTTGTTCTCCCGCACGAGCTGCTTCAATCGCTGCATTCAAGGCCAGAAGATTGGTTTGGTCAGCAATGCCACGAATCACACTCAATATTGAAGAGACCTCTCCGGTTTGCTCATTGAGTGTCAGTATTTTGTGTTTCACTTCTTCTATGCTGCTAACGAGGTTTTTTATCTCACTGCTTGCGTCGTGTGCTTGGTTGGCACTCTTACATGCCACATCGGCGGTGTGATTAATAAGCTCTGAAGCCGTTAAAGTCGCTTGTTCTACATTGACTTGCTGTGCCTGTATTCCTTCGACATTATGTTGCACTTCGGCGGTTTCGCTTTGCTGGTCACTGGCGGCTTGCTCGGTAATTTGCGCGACACTAGTCAGTTGGTTGGCAGACGCATTCAGTTTGTGCGAGGTGTTTTGTACCTTTTCTAAGCTGTCGTATACGGTTCCCATGAACGAGTTGATGGAGTTAGCCAGCGTGCCAATCTCATCCTTGCTTTGTTCTGGCAGGCGAGTGGATAGGTTTTTATCGTTGCTGACTTGGGTCATAAAGCGAGAAGTCTGTTGCAGCGGGCGCACG
This sequence comes from Vibrio sp. 10N.247.311.12, assembly GCF_041467515.1. Lineage (NCBI taxonomy): Bacteria > Pseudomonadati > Pseudomonadota > Gammaproteobacteria > Vibrionales > Vibrionaceae > Vibrio > Vibrio sp. 10N.247.311.12. Next base: position 27,035 of record NZ_JBFSUV010000063.1, on the reverse strand, counting down.
ATAATCTTACGAATTAATCCCATCGTAAGGACAAATCCGGCAAACGAGATCACTGCCATAATGCCAATAGCAGCCATGGTTTGAGTGTTAATCAGCGAGTTAACATGGTTAAGGTTATATTCGAGACGAATCGCACCCAAGACTTCACCTTCTGGTGCCATATGACAGGCGACACAATTGGTTCCTCGGTAATCTTCACTCGACTTCATTGGCAGAGCAATAACCAAGCCTTTGCCCCAATCAGCAGAAAAAGGTTCGATAACGGTTTCGCCCGCTAGCGCTCGTTTATCAATATCGTCAACCGGTGTTTGGTTGTCATTACCTGGGCCATATAACTTGCTGACAGCGTCGGCGCGTAAAACACGAACGTCTTCAATGCCTTCTTGAGCCAGTGCTTTCTGACGAAGGGTCTCTTTTTGTGCCATGGTGCCGGTGAGCATCATCATATTGAGGCTATCGAAGTAGTTACTTGCTTTGTCGTGAAGCTGCTCACTTAACACTGAGTTTACAAGTTGCTTTTGTTGCGAATATTGGAAATAGGTCGATATTGCCAGCAAAAAGGTGAACACGATGGCGAGGGCCACTAGGATTTTAAAGGTGATTGTTGAGCGCATAAGGTGTTTGTTTTTATTAATTATAATGACGCAAATACTGTACTAGTAAGAATTCCTACCACCTATGGGGTATAACGAATTGTGTGACCACACTCCGGTTGTGGTTATGTTTCTGTGATGTAACAAGTTTGTGCGGAATCTGGTGTTGAAATGGAACGCGCTTCAAGCTCCTCGCTGTTCTTAAAACAGACTGTTGTTTTGGGAAAATTGAAGTGCAGCATCGAGTTTTGATTGTGCTGATAATTAGAAAAGCCTAGGTTGTTAATTAGCTCGATGTATTTGTCCGCTTGTCTTTTATCAATAAAGACTATTGTTTTAGACGACTTAGTGGTTAATTTATATCCAAATGGCTGTTTTGTTCAATTTAATAGCAAAAATTGTGGTTATAGCGTTGTGTTTCGAGGCTCATTCGATAAGATGAAAAGACCTCTATGAGAGAGGTAAGGCAGCAACGGATACGCTGCTTCAAATACTATGGAATGTGACTTATTGGACACATACATGAAATTCAAGATTACATCGCCGATTATTGAACCTACGGAAGGTTCACCACATCAGCTAACGCTCACTCACGCTTCTCGTTTTACCTCTTTTAAAACAAGCTCCCCTTTGAACGCCCTGTTCGACAATGTCTCTGCACGCTTCTCTACCGCTTATCGCTCCTATTGTTATTCGTTTTATAACTTTATTTCTATCTGAACACCTTTGTCATCTGCTCGATGTACGAAGACTTACACCTATAAAAACTAAACAAATAAGTTAAAGACAATGAATATTAAAATGATAGGGAGCTCCCTAATTATCGCTGGTACCGCTCTCGGTGCTGGTATGCTTGCGATCCCAATGGTATTAGCTCAATTTGGATTGCTTTACGGCACACTGCTGATGGTTCTGATCTGTTTCGGCACCACTTACGCAGCATTATTACTTCTAGAAGCGACCATCAAAGCGGGTGGCGGTTTAGGATTAAATTCTATTGCCCGAAAAACCTTGGGTAGACAAGGCCAGCTACTCACTAACGGCTTGCTATACGCGTTATTGATTTGCCTATTGATGGCTTATATTTTGGGCGCAGGTGACTTGCTGAGTAAGTTACTGTCTAACTTTGGCATAGAGATCACCGCGACCACGAGCCAAATCGTGTTCACGCTTATTGCCGGAGCCGTCGTCGCAAGTGGTACTGGCGTAATTGATAAGCTCAACCGTGCACTGTTCTTCGTGATGTTAGCGAGCTTGTTTGCAACCATGACTTTTTTGGCGCCGAGTATGACTCAAGAAAACCTGATGCAGGTGACAAGTCATGACCACGTTGATCTCATTAAAACCAGTGCAATTCTGTTTACCAGTTTTGGTTTTATGGTTGTGATTCCAACTTTGGTTTCTTACAACCATGAAGCGACAGACAAACAGCTGCGTAACATGGTGATCGTCGGTTCTCTGATCCCATTAGTGTGTTACTTATGTTGGTTGTTTGCGGTAGTGGGTAACTTGAGCGAAGAGCAATTCAGAAGCTTCAAAAACGTATCAGATTTGATGGCGGCGTTTGAGGCTCAGTCTCCTTGGGTGGGTAATATACTTTCTACCTTTACAGGTTTGGCGTTGTTAACCTCTTTCTTTGGTGTGGCGATGGCGTTGTTCAACCAGAACAAAGATATGTTCAATCAAAATACGGCGGTAACTTATTGCATTAGCTTCATCTTACCGTTGGTGGGCTCATTACTTGCTGCAGATAAGTTCCTACAAGTATTGAACTACGCAGGCATCATTTTGGTATTCTTGGCGGTGTTTGTTCCTTTAGTAATGGTTCACAAGCAGCGTTTCATGAAAGTTGCTGACGATAGGTACCGCGCCGAAGGTGGCAACGTAATGATGCTGTTTTCACTGTTGTTTGGTTGCTTCTTGCTTGTTTCACAAGTGATTTAACAAAACAATTTGGTGGGTTGAATAAATCAGTCACCAAGCTTCCTTCAGATACAGAAGCTTCAGAAACAAAAAAAGGAACGCATCGGCGTTCCTTTTCATTATCTGCTCGTTATCAAGCAAACTGAGTTAAGCGTTGGTTTTTTAACTGATGCTGGCCAATAAATTAATACGGACTAGCAAGCCAATGCTAACTAACAAACGAATGTTAATTAACAAACAACCTTAACAGCCAAACCACCTTGAGACGTCTCACGGTATTTAGCGTTCATGTCTTTGCCTGTTTCTAGCATCGTTTCGATAACTTTATCTAGAGAAACAGTGGGAGCAGAAGAACGACGCAGTGCCATACGAGTCGAGTTGATTGCTTTCACTGCAGCAATACCGTTACGCTCGATACATGGAACTTGTACTTGGCCAGCAACTGGGTCACACGTTAGACCTAGGTTGTGCTCCATACCGATTTCTGCAGCCATACATACTTGCTCTGGGCTACCACCCATAAGTTCAGCAAGTCCAGCCGCTGCCATAGAACATGCCACGCCAACTTCACCCTGACAGCCAACTTCAGCGCCAGAGATAGAAGCGTTACGTTTGTAAAGACCACCGATCGCGCCAGAAGCTGCGAAGTAACGGATGTAGTCTTTCTCTGTCACCGTTTGGATGAACTTATCGTAGTAAGCTAATACAGCAGGGATGATGCCACATGCGCCGTTTGTTGGTGCCGTTACTACACGGCCGCCAGCTGCGTTTTCTTCGTTTACGGCGAAAGCAAACATGTTTACCCAGTCAACAACCGTCATTGGGTCATTGGTTGTTTTTTCTGAAGTCATTAGCTGTTGGCGAAGTGCTGCTGCACGACGAGGCACACGCAGTGGACCAGGTAGGATACCTTCAGTATTCATACCGCGGTCCATACACTCACGCATCGTTTTCCAGATGTTAGCGAAGTAAGTGCGAGACTCTTCGTCTGAGTGGAAAGCCGCTTGGTTTTTCATAACCAATGTACTGATAGAAAGACCGCTTTCTTTACACTGATTAACTAGCTCTTCAGCTGTTGTGAATTCGTAAGGTGCTTTGATTGGGTTTTCTTCTTCTTTGCCGAAGTTCTCTTCGTCAACGATGAAACCGCCACCAATGGAGTAGTATGTTTTTGAGTATGCTACTTCGTCATCAACCCAAGCATGAATGCTCATGCCATTCTCGTGCAGAGAAAGGTTGCTAGTGTGGAAGTTCATTCCACCATCGCGTGGGAATGAAACAGTATGACAGTGCATACCAACAGGTAGACGTTCAGTTTCTTCTACGCGAGCAATGAAGCCAGCAATAGAGTCGATATCAACACGCTCAGGAGTATTGCCAGCAAGACCCATGATGATTGCGATATCTGTGTGGTGACCTTTCCCTGTCAGTGATAGTGATCCATATACGTCCACGGTGATTTTAGTGATGTCGCGCAATTTTCCCATTGAACGTAGGTCATCAATAAATTCTTTACCCGCTTTCATTGGTCCAACTGTGTGTGAGCTCGATGGACCAACACCGATTTTATAGATATCAAATACACTAATCATAGCGATTACCTCAAAAAGAGAGCCTCCCACGTCGAGTAGGGAGGCTCATTTATTATCATTATATTTTTTGTCTAATCTCGCGATATAAGATGGATGTCATCTTATAAAAAGTAGCGGAGATTAAAGAGCGCCGTAGATTACAGAACTAATAGCCGCTAGACCACATAAAGCTGTAAAGATTTGCACAGGTGCTGAAGTTTTGTACTTAGCCATTGCTGGTACTTTTTGCATCGCGAATACAGGCATTAGGAACAGGATAGCTGCAATCATTGGAGCACCCATTGTTTCAATCATACCTAGGATGCTTGGGTTAACTACCGCAACAATCCAAGTTGTAACAACGATGAATGCTAGAGATGCTTTCTCAATCGTGCTGATTGAAGAACCAGAGCGAGACTTGATTAGGCCAACAAGACCTTCGTGAGCACCTAGGAAGTGACCGAAGTAGCTAGAAGTAATCGCTGCAAACGCTACAAGAGGACCCATGTAAGAGATAAGTGGAGACTCGTGAACATTAGCTAGGTAAGAAAGAACAGAGATGTTTTGTGCTTGTGCTGTTGCTAGTTGCTCTGGAGATAGAGAAAGCACTACAGAGAATACGAAGAACATTACAAAACCCATCAGCATCATTGCTGCGCCGCCAGTGATCGCGTCAGTTTTCTTAACTGCGTCTTCACCGTATACACGACGTTGCTCTTTAGAGAACTGTGAAATGATTGGGCTGTGGTTGAAAGAGAACACGATGATTGGAATCGCAAGCCAGATAATAGAAGGCATTGCTGACCATTCTGGGCTTGTTTCCATCATTGAAGTGTTCCAATCAGGAACTAGGTAGAAAGATAACGCTAGTAAGATGAATACTAGTGGGTAAACCATCGCTGAAGTTGCTTTAAGCATCAACTCTTTACCGAATACAACACCCGCTGTCATAGCAAGGATAAGTGCACCAGAAAGAAGAGGACGTGGAATGGATTCCATACCCATTTGGTTTACTAAGAAAGAGTCAACCGTGTTTGTGATACCAACACCGTAGATAAGAACGATCGGGTAGATAGCGAAGAAGTAAGCAAAAGTAATAATGTTTGCGCCAGTCTTACCGAAATGTTCTTCAACTGTGTCTGTAATATCGGCTTCAGGGTTTTTAGCAGACAGTACGAAACGAGCTAGAGATTTATGTGCGAACCAAGTCATTGGTGCCGCGATTAGAGCTAGGATAACTAATGGCCAAAAACCACCCGCACCAGCTTTGATTGGAAGAAATAGTACGCCAGCACCAACTGCTGTACCAAATAGTGATAAACACCAGGTAAAATCTTTGTAGTTAAACTTGCTTGAATCTTTAACGGCATTTGCCGAAGAAGTTGTTGTGTTCATGTTAAATTACTCATTTTTTGGGAACAGGAAATAAGTCGGGGCTAATTCTGCAGAATTTTCTTCTGCAAAAAATAGATCTAAATCATGTAATGAAACGGCGTGTCACATGATATGCGAAAAACGGATTTTTGATCACGAAAATAGCGTGCTACATGTGATTTATGTTTATGCCTGGTATTAGTTTTATTTATGCGAAAGGCGGGGTTGTATAGATTTATACCAGGGAAACGTTTGCGTAAAATTGCATTAATAAATCTGTTCCATAGAAAGTCTGGATTTTGTTAACAGAGATTAAACAAAACGTAGTTGCTATGTGATTCGTTGCAGTACGTGTTGCTGCAGCGATTGGATAATTTGCGCCGTAACGCCCCAAATTAGGTGCTCTTGGAAAGGCATCGCAAAAACCCGATGCTTGATTTGTTTAAAGTTAACAGTGTGGCTGTGTAACTTGGCTTGGTCTAAAACATAGGTAGCGGGTACCTCAAAAATTGAGGCAACTTCGTTCTCATCAATGATGGCTTCATAGTCAGGATCGACCATGGCAATAATCGGCGTCACAGAAAATTTACTAATAGTACTCAATGCTGGTAATTGCCCAATAATTTTAACTTGATCCGATCGAATTCCCACCTCCTCATGGAGCTCTCTGAGTGCAGTGAATTGCATAGAAGGGTCAGAAAGTTCGTGTTTCCCACCAGGAAAGCTGACTTGGCCGGGGTGATGCTTTAAATGAGCCGCTCTTTTAGTAAAAATGACATGTAAACCATCTTCTCTTTCAACTAAACCTACCACCACTGCCGCTTTACGTAATTGCTCGCCACTGATGTGCGAAACACGCTCTACTGACTCTGGGTGATAGCCAACGGTAGGGTTAAGTTGGAATTGCTGAAGGAAGTTTTCTTTGTTCATATCAAGCCAATATATTGATTATTATGATTTTAAGTATAGACATAACCGTGGGTTGATTACCAATATTGCGTTTTTCTTCATTCACTTTCCCTCTTTTAGTTATCAATTGGGCGTCATGAGAGGCTGTTTACCGATGAATCTCCTCAAAATGACGATTTTTGCTATATTCAATATGTGCATACAGGCGAGTAAGCGTTACCCATGTCATAAAATTGGGTGACGAAACGTAGATTTTTTGTTTAAGAATTTGATAACAATAACTTAGTGGACCATTCTAAAAAGAAATAGAAGAAAAGGTATGAGATGAAAGGAATCATATTCACCGAATTTTTAGAGCTTGTTGAAGACAAGTTTGGGCTAGAGCTTTTGGAAGAAGTTCTAGAAATGTCAGAAGATGAAGGGATCTATACGTCGGTCGGCAGTTACGACCACAAAGACCTTGTCAGGTTGATTATCAACTTGAGTAAGAAAACCGATATTGATGCGGCAAGCTTGCAACGCGTGTTTGGGCAGTCTGTATTTAAGAACTTACTGGCCTCATTACCGAATAAAGCGAGCCTTGCTCACAGCAATACCACCTTTCAATTTATTCAGCACGTAGAGCGTTACATTCATGTTGAAGTGAAGAAGCTCTATCCAGATGCTGAGCCACCTGAATTCAGTTTTATCACCACGAACGAAGCACAACTTGTTTTTGACTACAAAAGCGCAAGGTGTATGTCTCATGTTTGCTTAGGGCTTATTGAAGGATGTGCTGAATACCACGGTGAATCTATCGCGGTGGAGATGACGCCACAAAATGATGACCAAAGCGTGGTTAGGTTTAATCTCAAAGTAGAAAAGTAATATGGATCTGGCATCTGCCCTAGAGAAGAAGCTTAAGCGTCAAATCGCGGCAAGGAAAGCGGCTGAAGGATTGTTGGAACAGAAGAGCCTCGAACTGTTCGAGGCTAACCAACAGCTTGAGCTTGCTTTGCGTCAGTTAGAAAAGCGCTCCAACGCGAATATACGCCGCATTGAATTCCAAGAACAAATCGACAACCTGTTGATTGATTTTGGGCGCGCGTTTCTAAGAAATGATCTCGATGATGTCATGCTATCTGAACTAACGACCAACGTGACTAACAGTTACTTAATCGAAGCCAGTCGTTTGATTCTACCTCCCAAGCTCATCCCTCAGTTACAGACCTATGATTATGGCGATGAGACTGTCGAGGTGTTAGAGCAAGACATTCAAGAACCTCATTGGCAAGACAACCTACTGACCGTGCCCTTAGAGGTTGAAAAAGTCATAGTTGGTGCGTTAATCGTCAGAGTCAGGTTGTTAGACCAAGACTACGAGTTTATCCAAAGCCAACTGTTGTTGGTCACGGACCTTATCTGCAGTGCCTTAACCCATCAACTAGCAATCAACCGAAATATTGAATCACGTAAACGAGCGGAAGAGTCCGAAAGGGCAACGCGTGACTTTGTGGCCATGATTAATCATGAGTTAAGAACTCCACTTAATGGCTTACTAGGCAGTGCCGAGTTGATCAGTGATACCGAACTGAATAGCTCTCAGCGTGAGATAGTGAACAACCTGAGCCAATCTGGAGAGTTTCTCCGAACCATCATTAATGATCTATTGGATTACAGCAAAATTAACGCAGGGATGTTAGAGCTTATTCCAAAGAAATTTGCCCTACGTGATTTGAGAAACACGATTGAAAGCATCTTCGTCAATCGAGCAATTGAGAAGCAGCTCGAATTCAATATCAGTGTTACGTCAAACGTTCCCTCCCATTTCCAAGGCGATTTAGAGCGCATCACACAACTGTTTGTGAACTTAATAGGTAATGCGATTAAATTTACAGAAGAAGGGCATGTGAATGTTGATATTGAGTGGGACAAAAACCAATTTGTTTTCTCTGTAGAAGATACCGGAGTCGGAATCGCTGAATCGGCGCATAAGACGCTGTTTGAACCTTTTACGCAGGCAGATAACTCAAGTAGTCGGAACTATGAGGGTACAGGACTTGGGTTAGCGATTTGTCGCAAACTGGTGGCTCTGATGAATGGTGATATTGGGGTGACCAGTGTCGTTGGTTCAGGCACGACGTTTACCATCTCGATTCCTCTTCAAGTTGTCGATGTTCCGGCAGAGAGTGATAGTGTCGCCAAGGGCTTTGAGTATGAGGCGGAATTGTCACTACTTAAAGTGCTGGTGGTTGATGATATTAAGATGAACCAGATCATCATCCAACAGATGCTTCGTAAACATGAGATTGAACCAGCTATCGCAAGCAATGGTGTCGAAGGGTTTGAGCTCGCGTCAGACAACGAATACGACATTGTATTCATGGATTGCAGAATGCCTGTTATGGACGGGTTTGAAGCAACAGAGAAGCTAAGAGAGAAGGGTTACGTTAAATCTATTGTGGCACTGACCGCCGGAACGACATTGGAAGAACGCGAACGTTGTATTCAGTGTGGAATGGATGACATTTTGAGTAAGCCTTACACCGCCAACGATCTGAAAGAGATGCTCAAGAAGTGGGGTGTCTCAGCGGTGAAGGTCGCTTAAACACGCGAATAAAGCGTTGTGAGTTATGTACTCTAACTTACAGACTAAAAAACCGAAGTGATCTTACGATCCTTCGGTTTCTTTTTATATCGAACTTTTGCTAGCCGTTAAGCTACGGAACTCGTCATTAAGTCGCGGAACTCGCAGTTAATGACACTAGGTTTAGCAATCTTCAAGTACCGGTAGAATTCGACTCAGCTTATCCAGTGTTTCTTGGTATTCAGAAGCACAATCACTATCAAATACCACACCACCGCCAGCCCAAGCATAAAGCGTGTTGTTCTCGGCGACTAATGTACGAATGGTAATACTGGTATCCATTCTGCCATTTCGGCTGATGTAGCCAATACTGCCGCAGTACGCTGAACGTCGATGCGGTTCTAACTCTTCAATGATCTGCATCGCGCGAACTTTTGGTGCGCCAGTAATCGATCCTCCAGGGAAACAGGCTCTCAGAAGGTCAGTTGCAGAGTATTGGTCATCAAGGTCCGCTCGTATCGTGCTCACTAAGTGGTGCACGGCAGGGAAGCTTTCAATATCGAAGAGCTTTGGTACATGCACTGTGCCCGGTTTTGCTACTCGGCCAATGTCATTACGAAGTAGGTCAACGATCATCAAGTTTTCCGCCTGATCTTTATCGGCGCTTGCTAGGTCTTGCGCGTTGGCATTATCAATCATCGGGTCCTCAGAACGAGGTCGTGTGCCTTTGATTGGCTTGGTTTCAATGACGTTGTCTTTGAGTTCTAAGAAACGCTCTGGCGAAACACTGATGATTGCGCAGTCGGCCAAACGGATAAAACCCGAAAAGGGCGCTGAGTTGTACTGTTCTAACTTGTCATAAGCCAGCCATTCACTACCTTGGTATTGGGCATTGAAGCGCTGAGCGAAGTTAATCTGATAGCAGTCCCCGGATAACAGGTACTCTTGAACACTATCGAACTTAGTGGCGTAGCTCTCTTCGCTCATATTGGATTGCCACGGTGTGGTTAACCCAAAGGGCGCATGTGATAGGTGTGATTGAGCCATCTGCTGCATTAGCCAATCATGATGTTCATCGATATTGCTACCGACAATACACGCCGTTTTCAATTGGTGGTCAACGATAACAGCCCATTCATACAAGCCAACTGCCATGTCAGGTGCTTCAATATCACGCTTTGCGAGTGATGGAAGTGTCTCGACTCTGCGCCCTAAATCATAGCTAAAATAGCCTAAAGCGCCGCCAACGAATGGCAACTGAGTGTGCTCTTTAGTCGCAGGCAATAATTGTTGCTGATATTGGTCGAGTAGTTCGAAAGGATCAGAGTCTGAAACCTCGCACGTCTCATTAACATTAACGGTCGTTTCTGCACCGATTGTCTCGAAGGTGGCGATGGGTTGAGCAACTAAAATATCGTATCGACTATCAACGTGGCTTTCTGAAGCGGAGCGTAATAGCATTGCCCACGGCAGGTTTTCAATATGGGAAAACAGCTGTTTAGCTAAAGTTGATTGATATTCAAGCGGCTTGATTTGGATAGAGCGAAATTCGTTGTTATTCATTTGTTTAATTTGTGACAAAGAGTTCGATCACTGCATGGCGTGTGAGAGGAAGCAAGAGTATCATAAATTGAAAATAAAATGGGTTCTTGATTAGAACGGAGTAATCCAAGTGGTTTAGTTTAAAGCTATGCAAGCGATTGCTAAAGCAACTAAATACAGCTCAACACAATAAAAAGCTAAACCACCTAATTCGATTTGGCACATATAGTCAAACTGTGAACCCACATGGAACCAGAACAATAAAGAGGCATGCAATGACGGTTATTCGTAAGCAAGATGTGATCAGCAGTGTCGCTGACGCACTTCAGTACATTTCTTATTATCACCCTTTAGACTTTGTCCAAGCCCTAGAAAAAGCGTACGAGAAAGAAGAGAGCCAAGCAGCTAAAGATGCGATCGCTCAGATTCTTATCAACTCGCGCATGTCTGCGGAAGGCCATCGTCCAATTTGTCAGGATACGGGTATTGTTACTTGTTTCGTGAACATCGGTATGGATGTTAGGTGGGAAACGGATCAAACAGTACAACAGATGGTTGATGAAGGCGTTCGTCAAGCTTACAACAACCCAGATAACCCATTGCGTGCATCTGTCCTAATGGACCCTGCAGGTAAGCGTATTAATACCAAAGACAACACACCAGCGGTTGTCCACATTAATATGGTTCCAGGCAACAAAGTTGAAATTCAAATCGCGGCTAAGGGCGGCGGTTCTGAGAACAAAACCAAGATGGTTATGCTGAACCCTTCTGATGATATTGCAGAATGGGTAGAGAAGACGCTGCCAACAATGGGTGCAGGCTGGTGTCCACCGGGTATGCTAGGTATAGGCATCGGCGGTACGGCTGAGAAAGCAGCTGTGCTAGCGAAAGAATCTTTGATGGAACACATCGATATCCAAGAGCTTATCGAGAAAGGTCCTGAGAACGCAGAAGAAGAGCTTCGTTTAGACATCTTCAACCGTGTAAACAAGCTTGGCATTGGTGCACAAGGTCTTGGCGGTCTCACGACTGTGGTTGATGTAAAAATCAAAACAGCACCAACTCATGCTGCTTCTAAGCCTGTATGTTTGATCCCGAACTGTGCAGCAACGCGTCACGTTCACTTCACACTAGATGGCAGCGGCCCAGCAGAGCTAACGCCACCTAAGTTAGAAGAGTGGCCAGACATCACTTGGGAAGCGGGCGCAAATACACGTCGTGTTAACCTTGATGAAGTGACTAAAGAAGACGTACAAGAGTGGAAGACCGGCGAAACGGTTCTTCTGTCAGGTAAGATCTTAACCGGTCGTGATGCTGCTCATAAACGTATTCAAGGCATGCTAGAAAGCGGCGAAGGCTTACCAGCCGGCGTTGATTTCAAAGGCAAGTTCATTTACTACGTGGGTCCTGTTGATGCTGTAGGTGATGAAGCGGTAGGTCCTGCGGGCCCAACAACTTCAACACGTATGGATAAGTTCACTGACATGATGCTGAACGAAACTGGCATTATGGGCATGATCGGTAAAGCGGAACGTGGCCCTGCAACGGTTGAATCAATCAAAGAGCACAAAGCGGTTTACCTAATGGCGGTTGGTGGTGCAGCTTATTTAGTCGCGAAAGCAATTAAAAAAGCACGCGTTGTTGCGTTTGAAGATCTCGGTATGGAAGCGATTTACGAGTTTGAAGTTGAAGATATGCCTGTAACGGTAGCGGTTGACTCTAACGGCGTGAACGCACACCAGATCGGCCCTGACACGTGGAAAGTGAAGATTGCTGAAGCTGAGAAAGCGTAATTAATCGACGCCAAAAAATCGTAATTGTCGCTAACTTCAGCGTTTGAATTGCAATTTTTGACAGAAAGTTAAAGACAAAAGTGCAGCATTATCTGCACTTTTGTCTTATTATCAATGATATAGTGATAAACACATAGTTTGATATAAGAACATAGGAGAGAGGAATGCCTCGTTTTATTCAGATCCTACAGATTATCTTGGCAGTGGTGATTGGTGCTTTTGTTGGCTACGACCTGATCTTGAAAGGGATCAGTATCTTTGATAATAAATACGTGACGATTACATGTGCGCTTTGGCTAATTGCAGAGATTGCACTGTTTGTTATCTACAAGTTGATTGAAGACGATTAGACGTCGGATATCGTGCAAAAATTCTAAAGCCCCTGATTATGAATGTAGTCAGGGGCTTTTATTCATCTAGCATTAAGAATGTGTATTGCATACTCATCAACATAAGCAAAAGCATACAAACTATCCCAACGGGGAAAGAACATAGGCTTGCCTTTCTATTATCATAACCAGCTAGCCTAACTATCACGGAGTCGTTCTAATGAAACACCTAACTCAAGAAATGAGTGACTTTATAAGCAGAGGAACGGATTCTCATATTCGAGTAGCGGTCACGGGGCTCTCTCGTGCGGGTAAGACAGCATTCATTACTTCGCTGGTTAATCAGCTTCTTCATACGTCTACCCACAAAAACTTGCCACTGCTTGCATCGGCGAGAGATGGAAGAATTATTGGCGCAAAGCGCATCCCGCAACACAACATGATGATTCCACGCTTCTCTTATGATGAAGCGATGGAGTCGTTGAATGCACAGCCACCAGAATGGCCGGTACCAACGCGTGATGTCAGTGAGATTCGTTTAGCCATCAAATATAAGCCTGCGAAGGGCGCAAAGAAGCTACTGAGTAAAAACAGCACCCTTTATCTCGATATTGTCGATTATCCAGGTGAATGGTTGCTTGATTTGCCGTTACTGGATATGGACTTCGATACCTGGAGCCAATCTCAGTTTGCCGCATTGAAAGGCGACAGAGAAACCTACTCGCAACATTGGAACGCCATGCGTGGTGATATCGATTTGCTAGCAGAAGCAGACGAAAAAAAACTGGTCGCGATTGCCGATAGTTACACCCAGTACCTTCATACTTGTAAAAGTAACGGACTGCATTGGGTACAACCGGGTCGATTCGTATTACCGGGTGAGCTTGAAGGCGCGCCTGTGTTGCAATTCTTCCCGTGTCTCGCACCTGAGGGTAAGTTCTCAAAAACAAGTAACTATGCGGTACTGAAAGCGCGTTATGAAGAGTATCAACAGAAGGTCGTGAAAGCGTTCTACAAGAATCACTTCGCGACGTTCGACAGACAAATCGTGTTGGTGGATTGCTTACAGCCACTTAATGCGGGCTATGACTCTTTCATGGATATGCGTGGCGCGTTAGAACAGCTACTTAAGAGCTTTAAGTACGGTCGAAGCAATATCTTAAGACGTTTATTTGCGCCGAAGATCGACAAGATCTTGTTTGCAGCCACCAAGGCTGACCACGTGACACCGGATCAACATCCGAACTTGGTGTCACTGTTACAACAGATGGTACATCCGGCTTGGCAGCAGGCGGCGTTTGAACACATCGACATGAGTTGTATGAGTATCGCGTCTATTCAAGCGACCAGCGCGGGTTATATCTCGTCGGGTTCAGACAATGTTCCTGCGTTGCAAGGTGTGACTTTGGATAATGTCCCTCAAACCATGTATCCGGGAGAGGTGCCGCGTAAGTTGCCTAATAAACAGTATTGGGAAACCAACCAGTTTGATTTCACGAGCTTTAGACCGATGGAGCAACATTCCGATGAGCCTTGCCAACATCTAAGAGTCGACAAGGTTTTAGAGTATCTCATTGGCGACAAGTTGAAGTAATTGAGGCAATCAAAATGAGTGAATTAAAAACAAAGCAGGTCTTTAATGAACCGTTGAAGACCTCTTTTGATGAGCAAGACAAGAGTGACGTTGGCCCGGATTTAGGCGCTCAACAACTGTTCACAGAGCAAGAGAAATTTGTCCCTGTCGCACCGCAAGTGAAAGCTGATCTTGATGGTGAAGCTGAGCAGCAATTGGAACAAGTGATTCGACCGAGCAAAAAGAAGAAGTGGTTTGGAACGGGTTTATTGGTCGCTTTTTCTGGCCTAGTTGGATGGCAAGCAATTGAATCGGTCATTACCGCAATTCAAACTGCTGATTGGCTTGCGTTAGGTTGGGCAGGCTTTATTGCTGCCATTGCTTCATTGGGTTTAGGCGCAATAGGCAAAGAGCTGTGGAAACTGCGTTCACTTAAAGATCACTTTAGTGTGCAAGAGCAGAGTGAAGAGCTACTCCAAAGTCAAAGTGTCGGCAAGGGCAAAGCGTTCTGTGAGAACATCGCCAAGCAAGGTGGCATTATCGCTGAGTCTCCTTCGTACGATAAGTGGCGAAACAGCATTAACCCAGCACACAGTGATGCAGAAGTGTTGGATATGTACGATGCGTTAGTCGTGAGTCAACAAGACAAAGTAGCGACTCAAATCGTCACTAAGTTTTCGACCGAATCGGCGGCTTTGGTTGCAGTGAGTCCATTGGCGGCGGCTGATATGTTGCTGGTGGCTTGGCGAAATTTCACCATGATCGACAAGCTTGCTGATGTGTATGGCATTGAGCTTGGCTACTGGTCTAGGATTAAGCTATTTAAATTGGTGTTAATCAACATGGCAGCAGCGGGAGCCAGTGAACTCGCAATTGATGCAAGTATGGATCTCGTCTCGATGGATCTTGCAGGCAAAGTCTCAGCTCGAGCAGGGCAGGGGCTAGGTGTCGGTATCCTTACTGCAAGACTGGGCTTAAAAGCCATGACATTGCTGCGTCCTATGCCTTGGCATAACGAACGAAAAGTAAAACTGGCAGACCTCCGCAAAGCCGTCCTTTCTGAAATAAAGCGTATCACTCTTAAATAAAGCATTTGAAGCTCAATAGTTTGAGAAGAAGAGTAAACATATGTTTACTCTTCTTCTTGACTGAACTCAGAGCTTAATCCACACTACTGTCAACTTATCCTGACACCTATAATAGGACTATTTGTGCGTCTTGAAGTATTGTGTGAAGACAGACTCGGCTTAACGCGTGAGTTGCTCGATATCTTGGCCTCAAAAAGCATTGATTTAAGAGGAATCGAAATTGATGTTAAAGGTATTATTTATCTAAACTGCCCTGATATTGATTTTGATGCTTTTAGTGAACTTATGGCTGAAATTCGCCGAATTTCAGGTGTGAAGGATGTACGTAAAATCCAATTTATGCCAAGCGAAAGGCATAACACAGAGCTGATTGCTCTGCTGGCAAACCTACCTGATCCTGTGATTGCGATTGACCTTAAAGGCTCAGTCGATATGGCTAACCACGCCGCATTGAGCCTCTTCAACAAACAAGAAGATGAAGTCATCGGTGAACCGCTCGCGACGTTTGTTCCTAGTTTTAACTTTGCTCGTTGGATCGAAGGCGATGTAACGCGCCATCGTGAAGTTGTCGTGTTGGATGGCTTAGATTTCTCTATTGAGATCCTGCCGATTTACCTTGGTGGTGATGTCAACGAAGCGGTACTGGCAAGCGCAGTAATGACGATTCGTTCTTGTAATCAAGAGATGAACTCGCCAGATTCAATCCCAGAACAGAACAACCTGGGTTTTGAACACTTTGTTGGTGTCTCTAATCGCCATAAAGCCTTGATCAGCCAAGCTAAGAAATTGGCTATGCTGGATCAGCCTCTATTAATTGAAGGCGATACAGGTACGGGTAAAGAGATGCTGGCGAAAGCGTGTCATAACCGTTCAAATCGATCGTCTTTCCCATTCTTGATTCTAAGCTGTGCATCGATGCCTGATGACGTAGCGGAAACGGAATTGTTTGGTCATGCGCCGGGTTCATTCAACCATGAGCAAGGTCATAAAGGCATTTTCGAGCAAGCGAATGGCGGTACGGTATTTTTAGATGAAATTGGCGAGATGAGCCCGCATCTTCAAATCAAGCTGCTGCGTTTCCTACAAGATGGTTCATTCCGTCGTGTTGGTGAAGAAGAAGAGATGCACGCGGATGTTCGTATTATTGCATCAACGCGCCACCGTCTTTCTGAATTAGCCGACTCGGGTTCGTTCCGTGAAGATTTGTTCTACCGCTTGAATGTACTGACTCTGTCTATTCCAGCATTGCGTGAACGCTCAAACGACGTAGCGCCACTGTTGGAACTGTTCGTTGCAAAGTACGCGCAGCAGTTAGGTATGTTAAAACCAAAACTGACTCAAGAGTTAGTCGACCAGCTTGGTAATTACCAATGGCCGGGCAACATTCGTCAGTTAGACAACATGGTTCTACGCGCACTAACAGAGTTGGATTCAGACACGCTAACGGTTGAGCAATTCCACTTGCCACAGCTTGAAACAATGACGGCTGGAATGGCGAACCTGAGCTTAGACGGCTCGCTCGATGAGATCATGAAAGACTATGAATCTCAGATTCTAGAGAAGCTTTATCAGTCTTTCCCATCAAGCCGTAAGCTAGCAAAACGTTTGAATGTTTCTCATACCTCAATTGCGAATAAGCTTCGTGATTACGGTATCAGAAAGAACTGATCGAATAAGAACAAGATTATGGAAGATTTGAGTACACCGGAGCGCATTTATAAGCGTGACGGTAACCTGATTCTGAGAACGGCTGAAATCGACGACGCAGCGATGATCAGTGAGTACTTTCAGGCTAACAGAGAGTACCTGAAACCTTGGGAACCGATTCGCGAAGACGCGTTCTTTGATAGAGCGAGTTGGGCGCAGCGACTGATCAAGTTAAACGAGCTTCATAAAATGGGACTAGGCTATTACTGTTTACTGATTAATGCTGACTCTAATGAAATGTTAGGCACCATATCGTTCAGTAATTTGTCTCGTTTCCCGTTCTACGCCTGTAATGTCGGTTACTCATTGGCGCAAAGTGCACAGGGCCACGGTTACATGCGCAGAGGCTTGAGCATGGCAAAAGACTACATGTTTGATGTGCAGAACATGCACCGCTTAATGGCGGGCTACATGCCTCACAATGAACGCAGTGCGGGTGTCTTGGAACATCTTGGCTTTGTTCGAGAAGGCTTCGCCAAAGATTACTTACAGATTAACGGTAAATGGGAAGACCATATACTGACCGCGTTAGTTAACCCTAACTGGGAAGACAAACGCAATGTCTAGACTAAATAGTATCTAGGCGTAAGAACAAGTAACGAATTTAAAGGCAGCGAATATCAAGCGAACTCTAATCGCCGCTGTATCAAAAAGAACATATAGGCATGGTAGATCCATCAGCCTGAGAAGATATTTGAGGAATTTTGATGTCATACACAACTTTGGACGAATACCAAAGAAAATGGATTTTCACTCACCAGTCAATGCCGCTGCCGGCAGAGGATTTGGAAAAGATTAAACCAATGACACAGGCGAGAGCATCTCAGTTCTGGAAAGAGAACGTTAGCCCTCAAAGCCCTGATGCGGAAAGACTAAGTTCGCAAGACTGGCCAAGCAAAGCATCGAACTGGAATGAAGAGATCAGCTGGATGGCAAATTGGGAAGCGGATGAGCCTGAAATGCCAGAAGAAATTCTAAACTTCATTGATTGGCAAGATGACGTAACTGTTTATTTTTGTTACGAAAAATACAATGTTTTAGAAACCAAATGGTCAGTTTTCAAGAAACACTGGAAGAACTTTTTGTTCTACGATGATGGCCCGATTCTACTAGGTCGCCGCCGTTCAGAAGCACTTTGGTTTGCTACAAATGGTACCGTTAAAATTGGTAATCGTGCTTAAGTTCGGTGTGATTTAATCGAGCGAGTGTTGACGATCCGATCAACAGATAGACAGACAAAAAGCGAGCATTGAGCTCGCTTTTTTTATGCCTAATGATCTTCGAAGATCATCGGAAGGAAACGACTATTTCAGCCCAGTGTATGATGACTATTTTTACTGACATAGAGCAGTTAATTTTCGAAATTGAGATCGCTATCTCATTGGGTTAGTTGAAGTTTCATGGGGTTGAGCTATCTTTATATTACTGCCTTAGTGGAGGTGAAGTATTATGATTTGGGATACTCTCGAACGTGTAAATAAACTTCGCAAGGAAGCAATGGAGGATCCAGAGTTTTTGGATTCAGCAAAAATGCATGAGGAATGGCTTTTAAGCGAAACTCATAATCAATCGAACAAAGGAGCAAAAGAGAAGAAACCGAAAAAACTATCTGACATTTATGAAAATACGGATTTTCCTATCAACCCAACTGGAACCAAACATTAACAATGATGAACTGCAACACGGCTAAGGCTCTTAACCAAAAAGCTATAAGTCGATTACACATACCAGCCTTAAGCCACCAATAAAAAAGCCACTTTCAACGAATCGAAAGTGGCTTTTTCTTTTCTTGCTAGCTTCTTTACCATTAGCAACGAAAGCTAATCGTTTTCAAACCTAGTTATTGATTAGGCTTAATCCGCTTGGTAACGCATCACCAAACACACGCTTAGATTCACTCTCAGAAAGCTCAGTCACTTCACTCACTAGTGTTAACCATGAGTCAGGTACCTTGCTTTGCTTAAGCTTCTCAATCACTTGATTGCGATAGTCGTCAGAGATATCAAACTGACGGTCACCGGTTTTTCGACAAATCATCACCGCTGCGAAGGCGATCATCTGCTCTTTCTGCCAGTTCTGTTCAAGCAGTTTTGGTAACCACTGTTCAGCTTGCTCTCTAGGAATTACGCTGTGTTGGCTGCCATACAAAGGCGTTCTTGATGCTAATCGTCCTAGCGCCCACCAGTGAGCCTGTTCAAATTGGTTATGGTTGATCGCTTTGCTTAAGAACCAACTTGCCAGCAGCACTTTGTCTTCAACCTCAAGTTGCTCAAGTGACGCCGCTAAACGGACCATGGCTTCATAACCATTATCTTGCGCATCTTTGGCTGTCTTAGGGTTCTTCATTGCACCTGGGTGAAGGTATTTAGCGATGTCAGCCAAGATACTCTCTTGCTGCTCTTGGTTTAGCCCACCAGCGACACGACGCCAGAATACCCACCAGTCTGTCCAGCCTTGGTGGTTCTTGAACTGAATGTTCTGTTGGTAAAGGCCCCAAATCTGTTCGATACGCCATGAGTCAGTCGGATCGCCAAAGCCAGGACGTAGCGAGTATCCCGCCAAACGTAGCCAGTTCTTCTCGTGTGCTTCTGAGCGGCGACGACGTTTACGACCTAATGAGAAGGTATCAAATAGATGACGAAGGGTCGTGAAGTCCCATTCATCGCGTTTACCTAGTCGCTTCTCAAGATCTTTCGATAGTGTTTTGATCTCTTTCGATTCAGCACTCTTCTTGTTGCCGCTGTACAGGCGAGAAATCAACTCCTTACACTCTTCCAATCTTGGGTGAAGCGCGGAGGTATCAGATTCATCGCCTTGCTTGTTTCTTACTTCAAACTCAAGCAACCAACGCTTAGAGTCATCTTCTATACTCACACACTCCATTTTCAATGTGCCGACTTCGGTTAACTGACAAGCGAGCAGTACTTCAACACGCTCTTTTTGGTTGGCTTGAAGTTCTGCAGTACCTGAGCCTTCCAGCGTAGAAATATACGGTGGGAGAGGGGAGAACAAGTCGGCATCCACATTGACCATCACACCGTTTTGAATGGCGGTGTCATGAGCAATTTGATCGTGTGTTGAAGTCAGAAGATTAAATCGTACTGGCTCACCTAAAGTCAGCGAGAAACGACGGCTGTTCAAGCGTATCTCTTGGCCTTCTTCGGTTCCTTTGGCAAGCAGACAAAGCGCTTTACCCATCTTGTTTTTCTCTTGCAGATGCAAGAAGTAAGAACGGGCAGCACCGCCACCGATTTTCAGCTGTGCACCGCGGCGTGCTTTACCAAAGGCAACCGCGCCAAGGGCAACAGACCAATCTGGATGAGGGTTATCAAGCACTGTGATAGGAGAACCGTTCCAGTTGCCCAGTAGCTGAGTAATTCGCTCTGTTACCAGTTCACTGTTAAACACACCACCATTGAGCAGCACGCCAACTGGAATTGCAGGTTTGGTGTCATCGAACTCAATAGAGTCTGAGTTTTCCAATGCGGCTTTAGACACTTGTTGGTGCGTTGCTAGGAATTCTGCAACGTGCTTACTCACCGCAGGGTCAGCCACGTAAGGCAGACCAAACTCAACCACAGCACTGCGGCGTTTGTCGGGTGTTTCAGTAAACTCAGAAAGCGGGAAGAAACCTTCCAATGCGATTTGATGGACTTCTTGTTTAGTTAAACCAATACTCTTAGTACCGCCAAGCAGTTTTGAACCGCTGCCCAGCATGGTGATCTTTACATCATCGGGCGCATTGGCAGAAAGCAGGCTCTCTTTTGCGGCGCGAGTCTGTTGAATCAGTTTGGTTAGGCTAGAGGCATTCAGCTTTTTGTTTTGATTGAAGCGTTGCTCTGCAAGGTGGGCAAGGGCTAAATCGAGGTTATCACCACCAAGCATCAAGTGTTCACCAACACCAATACGGTCGAGTGCGAGTTCTTGGTCATCGCCATTGTTTGAGTTGAAGCTTGCTTCGATCAAACTTAAATCGGTGGTACCACCACCAACATCACACACTAGAATCAGCGGGATCTGCTGAAGTTCATCGGCTGCGGTTTGTTGATGACGTGCATACCAGTCATAACAAACGGCTTGCGGCTCTTCGAGTAACAGAATCTTACCTAAGCCAGCAAGTGCTGCCGCTTCGAGTGTTAGCTTGCGTGCTGTCTCATCGAAGGAAGCAGGAACGGTAACCACAACATCTTGGTCTTCAAGCTTGTTGCTCGGGTTACGGTAGTTCCATGCTTGGCGAATGTGGTTGAGGTAGCTTGCACTCGCCACAACTGGCGAGACTTTATCGACATCTGCTGCGCCTGCCCAAGGCAGAATGTCGGAGTTACGATCCACCGCTTGGTGTGACAGCCAACTCTTAGCACTCGATACTTGGCGGCCTTCAACCTTAGCGCCTAATTCACGTGCCCATTCACCGACGATAACGTTCTTAATATCGCCTTCAACGGGGCTTGGTTCCCACGGCATTGTCAGGTCAGAAGGGGATATTTGACCTTGTGCTGGGTGGTAACGAAATGATGGAAGTAGGGGCTTGCGAACTACTTCACCGGGGCCGATGAGTTGGTCAATATCGAAAAGAGAAACGGGAGCATGTTGTAGGTCGTCGTTGATTTCACAGTAAGCGACAACCGTATTGGTTGTGCCTAAGTCAATGCCGACTAAAAAACGAGGAGTTGCCATACAAAACCTTATTCTTCCAGAGTGATGACCAGTTTTTTGATAGCTTTGGTCTTATTGTTGTTATTCGTAAACGTCATTCCTGAGAAACAGGCAGGACTAGATTGAGAAATGCATTGATAAAGTAACGGCACCCGCTAAGGTGCCGTTGATTCATTATGCTTGTTCGTTTGAGTCGTTATTCGAGTCTTCACGAACATCGAACTCAACGTGCCATTTCTGACCGTTGTCAGTAGCAATCGCTTCTAGGTATAAGGTACCTAACTCAGTAACGCGAGAAGCCAGGGTCACTGGAACGACTTCACCTTCGCGACGGCCTTCAGATACCGGCAGAGTCACTTGGATTTCAGGAAGCTCATCAAGCTCTTCAGGCGCCCAGTGATCAAGGTGTGTACCCGCTTCATCTTCACGACGAATGGTTGAACCGAAGAACTGGAAGTGTACTGGCTGACCAATCACTAGACCGAACTCTTGGCTAGGTACTTGAACGCTTGAACCTTCTTCCATACCAAATGGGGCAACACACAGCGCTTCCATTGGAGGAGCCATACCTGGGATTGCTGGCATCGCACTTTCAATTCCTACGTAGTAAGAAGAAGCGATACCACCGCGGATACGAACGCCTTGGCCACGACGAACTGCGCCGTAGTATGAAGCGCCACTTGCAACCGCTAGGTCTAAATCTAAACCTGAAAGCTGTTTTGCGAACTCTTCGTCAGCATTGATCAACCATTCGTTGATCGTATCTGAAAGACGATCAGCAAGTAGGTTCGATTTTAGAACACCACCATTGAACAGGATTGCTGTTGGCTTGATGAAGTCTGCCGCTGGCGCTTCTGACCCTTGCGTACCGGGCATACCGGGCATGTTTGCAAACGGGTTGAAATCTTGCTGAGCCGTTTCGCTATTTCCAGAAAGCGCGTTCGCTTGCTTAGAAAGGAATGCGGCAATGTGACGAGTAATACCTGCGTCTTGAGCGTAAGGCAGACCCATTTGAGTCAGTGCGCCACGCGTCTTTTGTACAGGGTGCTCAGTTACAGCAACTTTAGGGAAGAAGCCGTCCACTAATGTTTGTTGAACTTCTTGCTGAGTCAGTTCTGTTTTCAGTGTTGCGCCAAGCAGTTTAGAACCACGGCTTGGAACAACGATAGGCACAGATTGCAGTTCAGCATCGTTAAGCAGTGCTTCTTTCGCATCACGACATGCGTGAGTCATTGCTTGAACCTGCCAAGGAGCCAGTTCTTTGCCTTCTTGCGCCAGTTTCATCTTCAAGCGGTAAGCCAGTGCTAAGTCCATGTTGTCGCCGCCAAGTAGGATATGTTCACCTACTGCGATACGGTTCAGGCTTAGGTTGCCGTCATCTTGTGTTACTTCAACTAACGAAAGGTCGGTTGTACCACCACCGATATCGACAACAAGAACGATGTCACCAACGTTTACTTCATCACGCCATGTGTCGTTGCTGTTATCAATCCAGCTGTACAGAGCCGCTTGTGGCTCTTCAAGAAGCGTTAGGTGAGTGAAACCGACATTACGTGCAGCTTCTGCTGTTAGGTCACGAGCCGCAGGATCAAACGAAGCTGGAACCGTGATCGTTACATCTTGGTCTGCCAGTTTGTGTTCTGGGTTTGCGTGGTTCCATGCGTCTTTAAGATGCTCAAGGTACAATTCAGTTGTCTTAAGCGGAGATACTTTTTCAACTTCTTCAGGGCTGCCTGCAGGAAGGAAAGCATCGCGACGGTTAACACCACCGTGGCATAACCAAGATTTTGCACTTGCTACCAAACGGATAGGGGTTTTAGAACCAAGGTTACGAGCAATTGCACCCACTAGCGCTTTTGGCTCTGAAGACCAAGGAAGAACGCGAGAGCCCGCATTCATTTCATGTTCGTGCGGTTGGTATAGGAACGAGCCAAGTTGGCTGCGAGTTTCTACTGTACCTGGCGCCGTCAGTTGAGGGATTTGCATCACCTCAACGCGAGCGTCTTCATTGCTTGTGTCGATGTAAGACAAAACGCAATGTGTAGTACCTAAATCGATACCAACACTGAACTTGGGTACCTGGTTTTGCTCTTGAGAAGATGGCTCTTGAGCTGAATGACTTTGGTGTTCCATTATAGCTCCACCTCTGCCGGTGCAATTACAGATGCATCGTAGTTTTCAGCAAGCTTAGGCAGGTTCATGTCAGTTGCTTTCCAACCTTTGTGAACTAGTGTGCCGTTGAATGGTGCATTGCCCGTTACGTTGCCAGTTAGGCGAATTTCTTGAGGGTTGAAACCTTCAGCGATAGTGATACGTGTTTCTTCATCTTCAGTGCGGATGTGAGACAGCGTTACGTAATCAGCCAATACTTTTTGACCGCCAGTGTGAATAACACGAGCTGCTGCGCCAACTTCTTCATCAGAGAATGACGTTAGGTCTTCTTTTAAGAAGTCGATAAGGCGCGCTTCTTGCTGCATGATAGACAGTAGCTGCATTGCAGAGTCTGTTGGTGCTGTAGCAAGCTTAGATTCAACTTCTACTACTTTTTCGATCACACGTTCAACTTCTACTACTTTCTCTACTTCGACAATTTTCTCAACTGGCTTTTCAACTTCAACGACCTTTTCTACTGGTTTTTCTACGACTTTCTCAACCACTTTGGTTTTACGAGAAACGGCAATTAACAGTAGTAAAACGCTTGATGCAGTTAGGCCTGCGTGAAGCATATCAAACGTTTGTGGGATTAGGTTCAAATCAACGATCATAGTGATTTCTCTTTAAAATTGATTTAACGGTATATTCGTCGGTTTAAAGGAATATACAGGTTGGAAAGAAACTCAGTGGCATAAGGCCGAAATGGTCACTTTCAAGCTATAAATATGGGTGGATACTAGCATATTCAAGGCTTAAGGGCTTTATTTAATGTTTTCAATAAACTGGCTTTTTGGTGAGTTAGCTTAAAAGTTAATCGAGATTTGTTGGTTTATTAGCCGTAAATGTCCATGGGTTGTAAATAGTGTTAGTTTTATCCCATTGTGAGAGTCAAAGATAAATAGAGCCTAGCATTCCGGCAGTGTATACTTTCGACTCAAAATAACATCATATGGGAAGCTGTATGCCCCACACTACCGACCCTATAACAGGGTTGAAGAAACGAACTTTGCCGTTAGTTGTCTTTTTTGCCACATTTTTGATGACGGTGTTGTGTTTTGTTTTGGTTGCGGCGAATCAAAATAGGTCTTTGAATGAGAATCTGGATAGCTTTGCTCAGCATCAAACGCTCAGTTTAAAAGCGTTTATTGATAACGATGTCGCTTATATCGGTTCCGGTGCAAATTTTTTCTATTCTAATGATGTCGATAGTCGGGATCGATTTGATCGTTTTGCTCAGCAAACGATTAACGGTTCGAAAAGCCTGATCGGATTGCAGTGGATGCAAAAAGTAGCGGTAGAAGATATCGCCGAGCATACCGCCAAAATGAAAGCTCAATACCCATCCTATAGAATGTTTACTATCCCTAAACATGGGCCAAAAACTTATGGTTATGTCTTGGATGGCGAGCCCGTATTTATCGCGACAGATATTTATCCGAATGATCCAGTGAACAACGGTGTTTTGGGTTTTTACTCTTCTCGTGAGCGGTTTAATCTGGTCATTGATAACATTAAAAAAACACGTGAAGCGAATATTTCAGACAAAGTTCGTCTGTTGCAAGACGGTTTAGACAGCAACACACCTAAGAGCGGAATGTTGGTCTACCACCCTGTGTTTGATGGTCAAACGGACAATTTGTTAGGGGTTGTGATTGGTGTTGTTCGTACCACATACTATTTTGAGAAACTTCTGGCATCTACTGTCGGCGATATGGACGTGTACATTCGCGTTACGGATACCGGGTTTGAAGCTGAAGACTCCCCAATTCTATTTGAAACTCAAGGTTATGAGGGAGTAACAGGGCACCATATAACTAAGACAATCGAGTTGACCAACCGAAATTGGAAGATCGATTACAAGATAGATTCCTGCATCTCTTTTTATGGCTACCTTGTGTTGACTGGCATCGCGCTAGTCGGAACAACCATCTCATTGTTGTTAGCGTACATCGTGAATATGCAGATCAGAGAAAAAGAGCGCCTGTATCAAATGCTTGATAAAAGAACAGAAGAGCTTCGTTTTCTAGCCAACCACGACAGCCTGACCGAGGTTTATAACCGACGTGCTTTCAATAAGATGTTAGATAAAGCGATACAGCGAAATGAACCCTTTAGTCTCATCGGATTTGATGTCGACAAGTTCAAAGGCATTAACGACCAATTCGGTCACCCTGCAGGGGATGCTTTACTCATTCATGTAATTAAATTGATTTCAGTGAGCTTGAAAGAGGGGGATAACCTGTTTCGTATAGGTGGAGATGAGTTCTGTATCATTTCTAGTATTACAAACCATGAAGCCCTAGAACGATACTTACAATGTATTCTAAGAACAGTGAGCCAGTCTCATTGTGAGCACAAAGGTCGACAGCTCAGTTGTACTTTGAGTATTGGTGCTGCTATTTACGCTAATGAAAACACGGAAGAGATTCTGCAAAAAACAGACAGTATGCTCTATCAAAGTAAGTCGAATGGCCGAAATCGAGTGACAATTGCAGGCTAAATGAGCACTTGATACAACTAGGGTCGAGTTCTGTATTGGGCTCATGTACAATTTCACAAAATTTTTGACGAGAGAATTAGGCGACGTATGAATCACAATCGAGTGGTGTGTTTCGATTTAGAAATGTGCTGTTGGAGCGAAGACGGTGTGGGAACAACAGGAGAGATCATTGAAGTTGGTCTTGCTGAGATTGATCTAGCATCCGGTACTATCGTGAAGCGAGCACAATACTACGTTAAGCCAGAGAAAGACGAAGTCTCTCTATTCTGTGCCGAGTTAACGGGCATTACACCTCGTAAAATCGAAAAGCAGGGTCGCCCATTAGAGTCTGTCATCAAGTCGATGATTAAGAACTTTGGTGGTCCCAAAAAAATCTACGCAGCGTGGGGACGTGACGACCTTATCTTACACAAAGAGTGTATTGAAAAAGGCATCGAGCCTCCGTTTAGCGAGTTCTTAAACATCGCAACGCTTTACCGTGTTCAGAATCGCTTGAAAGACAAACGCATTGGTCACCGCGCTGCTCAAGAAGCCAAAAATATTGAGTGGGAAGGTCGTCAGCACTCGGGTTATGTCGATGCTTATAATCTTGCGAAACTCACATTAACTATGTTGTAGCTAAATTTTTAGCTCCTCTCAGCCCTGTTTAGTCAGCTTTCAGTTTACCCATTCAAAAAAGCGACCGGTTTCTTAACCCGTCGCTTTTATTGTGCGCCGAGCATGGCGTTGATCTAGGAGGTGAAAGTCCTCTACGGGC
>NZ_JBFSUV010000062.1:0-30141 GCF_041467515.1 Vibrio sp. 10N.247.311.12 | reverse complement strand
CTGAGCCCGTAGAGGACTTTCACCTCCTAGATCAACGCCATGCTCGGCGCACAACGAAAAATGGCAGCCCAATCAGGCTGCCATTTGTTTATTCGATTTAAAACGTATTACCGAGCTAGATATTGCTGAGCTAAGCGCACCAACTCTTCTGGCGAGTAGTGTTCTGCTTCTGCGCCTTTGGCGATTAAGTCGATCACTTGGAACTCGTTCATGTCACCAAACTCTTTGGTTAAGTAATCACGGAACGCTTTCTCGTTCGGCCATTTGCCTCGCACGATATAGCCATCTTCCTTATCGAAATCTTCCGTATCAAAGAAAGAAAAGTCGGTCATACCAATATTGTGGCAATACAAAACGAGATACATGTTGAATCCTTTACACTTAACTAGGGCCTGTTTAACTTTCGAGCAGTTCTAAAAGCAGACCTAAGGGTACAACATAAATAGCCAACCGAAAACTTAAGCCCCTTCCTGATTCGTTAGTCGTCAAACATCATGTTGATGGCAGCACCCAACAGAATCAGTCCAATAATTGGTCCCATCACAGCCAATGGCGCGCGCTCAATGTATGGAAGGTTCTCTGCGATCATCAAACCCCATTCAGGTGTTGGTGGCTTTGCCCCTAATCCGATGAAGCTCAGCGAGGTCAGACTTAGAGTGATAACCGGTAGCCTCAACATCGCGTGTCTTAACAACGGTGGCAACACATACGGAAGCAAGTAGAAACGGAAGATTCTAAGCTTACTGGTGCCCCATAGTGGCGCGAGGTGTGTATAAGGTTGAGCCTTGGCTTCTACGATCAAGCTTGAGCAGTGTGCAGCTAGCGGCGCCCACGACACCAATACAATCGCGATTAATGCGCTGTTCGGATTCATCCCCGTTAAGCCTGCAACAAGCAAGCCTGCAATGATGTATGGGATACCCTTAGTGATCTCGATAAGGCCTTGGCTAAAGCGGGTGTTGAAACCCATGATGATGCCCGTCACCAAGCTCAAGAACGTTGCCAATATGCCGGCTTGGAAGGTCGCAATCATACCAGAACCAATTCTCGCCAGTAGGTCTCGACCAATGCCATCTGCGCCCAATGGAGCTTGCCAACTTGGATCCGCTAAGCGAGCAAATTGACTGGTATATGGGTCACGAAATGCTGCCCAAACTACGATAGTAATTAGGAACGAGAAGATCGCAAAAGCAGTGACACGCTTTGCGCGGTTCTGGGTAAAACGAAACGAAGAGTGGCTACTGATGAGCTTGCCGCTTTTCAGGCTGTGGCCAAGAATCAATTGCTGAACAAACAAGCTCATGCTGCTCACGGCAATTGAAAATAGCAGCAACACCAATAAGCCGCCTTGCAGCGTTGGTAAGTCTTGCGCCTTGGCTGCACCAAGAATCATGCGCCCGATACCAGGGATCGAGAAGATAAGCTCAACCGCGACTGCGCCACCAGTTAAGCCAATCACGATCATCGCGATTTGCGGGATCAGACTGCTCAGCGCTCTTTTCAGCGCAAAGCGAATAATTTGATTGGAATGAACGTTGGCACTGAGCCAAGTGATCACCCAAGGTTCATTGAGAACGCGTTGTAAACTGTCTCTGAGTAGACGACTAAACAAGCCACTTGCAGGCAGTGCGAGCGCTAAACTCGGTAGCCAGATATCTTGCCAACCTTGCCAACCATACGGTGGTAGCCAACCTAACCAGATAGAGAACACCAATATTAATACCGAGGCCACTACGTACTCTGGCAACGATATTAATACGGTGCTTAAACTGCTGTAACTCTGCCCTAGTTTGCCCTTCTTCCAACTTCGCAAGGTAGCCAGTAAACCTGCACCACACAGTACGAAAGTCATCACCAGTGCGCTAGACATCAAAAACAGAGATGTAGACGCTGTTTTTTGAATACCTAGTGCAACCGAAGAACCATCAATCCATGATTCACCTAGATCACCTGAAAAAGCACTTCCTACCCAGTCGAGCAGGCGCTCAATGGCTGAACGGTCAAGCTGAAGATCAGCGCGTACCGCCGCTAAAGCTTCAGGCGTAAGCAGGTGTTGTTGCCCCGCCCTAGCCCGCAGAATAGATTGGCTTGGATCGATGCCTGCAATGTCAGGCATCAAACCAACAAGAATCACCACCACAATCAGTGAGGCGATTCTTGATAGCCAAGGCGTCAAGATAAATAGAGTTCGACGCAGAGTCTCAGCAGATAACATTTATTTAGTTAGCCTGTGTTGCCGGGTTAACTTGTGTCGCTTTTTTGACCTGTGTAGTTTGGTCAACCAAGCGACGTTCACTTGGGTCACGAACGACATTGCTTACACGCTCACTTTCACCTTGAATCACACGTTCGTGAAGCAGCGGGATAGCCGCGAAATCGTTAAGGATTTTTTGTTCAGCTTCGATGATCGCTTGGTGACGCAGCGCACCTAGCGGTTGTAGGTCAGCGTGATTCAGTGCTTTATCTACCTCTTGAGAACAGAACTGGCCAAGGTTGAATGAACCCTTACAACCAAAGTCGCTCATCATGTAAGCCACTGGGTCACCCGAATCTAGAACCGTTGCACGAGAAAGGATAAACGCGTCAAACTTACCAGATAGCGCATCGTTCTCGATCTGAGCATATTCACGAATATCCAGCTCAACCTTGAAACCAGCCGCTTCAAGTTGTTGCTTCAGTAGCGCTGCCACTTCTGGAAGCTCTGCACGGTCGGTAAAGGTACCAATAACAATGCTTTCGCCGTTCGCTTTTAGCGTTTTGTCAACTGCCTGACCTTCAGGTCGAATTGGTTCAGCCCAAGCAAGTGCAGGACCTAATAGACCTTGTGCAATATCCGCGTGGTTCTCATAAACGGTATTCACGATCTGCTCTCGGTCCACCGCAGCCGCCGCAACCTTACGCAAGTTAATATCGCTGAATACGCCTGACTTGTTGTTTAGGTAAAGCGTATTGGTACGAGGCATCGCCACTTCATAAAGTAGGTTCGGATCAATGGTCGCGATTTGTGAAACGGGCACTGCTTCAACGATGTCTGCCGTGCCTGTTCTTAGAGCTGCAGCACGAGCAAAACCGTTAGGAACGTATTCTGCAATCACAGATTCTACTTGCGCTTTTTCGCCCCAGTAGCCGTCAAAACGTTTCAGTTTCGCGCTGGTTGTGCCGTTGATTTCAGTCAGCTCAAACGGGCCAGTACCTGCGCCAATTGGACTAACACGACCATCTTCTTGATAAGCACTTGCTGCTAGGATCGCTAATTGAGGGCTTGATAAACGGCTTGGTAGAAGAGGGTCATCAAAGCTGGTTTTAATCTCTACACGGTAGTTGTCCATCGCTTTCACTTCTAGCTCTACGCCATCTAGGATACGCGGCTTAGGTGCTGCTTCAAGCGCTTTTTGTAGAGAGTTCACTACAGAGTTTGCCGTTAATGTCGAACCGTCATGGAATTTAACGCCTTGGCGAATCGTGAACTGCCAAGTCAGAGGATCAAGATGTTTCCAATCCGTTGCTAGCATAGGTTCTGCTTCTGAGGTTGGGCTCAGGTTAACCAGAGTTTCTGCTGTGCTCCAACGAGATAACTTAAAAGCGTCATCAGAAAGTGGCGATAAACCCGTTCTTGGTGGTTGCATCATCGCAACTCGAATTTCAGATTTTACTGCGGCATCGCTAGACCCTGGTTGAGAGTCAAAACAGCCCGTCAAAGGCAGAGCCAACGCAAGCGTGCAAGCCAGTTTGATTGAATTAAAACGCATAATTATTTTTTCTCTGTAGCTGTATTTTTTTAATAAATAAGGTTGTGTTTAACAAGTAGATTTCGAAAGAGGCTGAGACTCGATCAGCATCTGAGTCGCAGGATGAGCAGGTTTACTCATCACTTGATCGGTCGGTCCGTGCTCCACCATTTCACCATGGTCGAGTACCAGTATTTCTTCACAAAGGGCTTTTGCGGCACCTAAATCGTGAGTAACCAAAATAAGGCGCATATCGCGCTTCTTTTTTAATGAATTAACCAAGTCCAACAACCTTTGGCGATTCACTGGGTCAAGGCTGGCAGTAGGTTCATCGGCCACCAGCACTGCGGGTCTAACGACAAGAGCCCGAGCAATAGCCACACGTTGAGCTTGACCTGTAGAAAGCTGATTAGGTTTCAGTAAGAGCAAACTGGCAGGCAATCCAACGTCTGAAAGCGCCTCTTCAATGATGGCTTCATGATTACCCGAAACATCTAAGTTACTTAGAGGTTCGGCTAAGATCTGTCGAACGGTATAGTAAGGGTTGAGGCTAGTGTGGGGCTCTTGAGGCACCAATTGAATCAAGCGACACACCGTTGCTTGCGCTTTGCTATCGCGAATTGGGAGCGAATAACCGAACAAGTTTATTTGACCAACGGTTGGCGCTTTAAGGCCAAATAGCAGTTCAATTAACGTTGATTTACCGGCACCAGAACGCCCAACAATTGCTAGGCTTTTGTCTTCAACATTAAGGTCTATGTTCTGTAGCGCTTTGAACGCTTTACCACCCAACCAACTTGGTACGGAGTAGTAGTGAACACTCACATTGTCGAACTTAATCTCTATCGGTGTTTGTGTTTCTGAATCAGTCACTGGCATTAATGGCGAGGCTTCTGAGTTTAGTGATAAGGTCGGGCTCATTCGATTAAGTCTCTCAATGAACAACAGAAAGCGTGAGAACTTGATTCAAGCGCATGTTTTGGTGCGCCGTAAGCCACCACTCCACCATCATCGATGACTAACAACTTGTCACACGCTAATGCGCTGTGCAGGTCATGAGTAATCAACAAGCCACCGATTTGTCGCTGTTTAACATTGTCTCGAATCAGCTTAAGTATCTCTTGCTCTGTCACCGGATCTAACGCACTGGTTGGTTCATCGGCAATAATGAGGTCGGCGTTACTCAACAAGCCAATCGCAATACACACACGTTGGCGTTGCCCGCCCGAAATTTGGCTCGGGTATAACGGCAAAATAGTTTCAGGATTAGGGAAACCAAGTTGTACTAGCAATTCGGTGAGTTTGATTTTGTCTTGTGATCTGGGCTTAGTGCGAGTCCCCGTCAATGCCAAACTAAGTTGACCTTCGATTGAAACCAGAGGATTTAATGCTTGAAGGGCATCTTGGAAGATAACCGCAGGTCGTTGTGCTGCGGTTCTTTGCAGCATAGGCAAACCACATACCGCTTCA
Source organism: Vibrio sp. 10N.247.311.12 (assembly GCF_041467515.1). Lineage (NCBI taxonomy): Bacteria > Pseudomonadati > Pseudomonadota > Gammaproteobacteria > Vibrionales > Vibrionaceae > Vibrio > Vibrio sp. 10N.247.311.12. Next base: position 24,943 of record NZ_JBFSUV010000062.1, on the reverse strand, counting down.
CCAGACAGAGAAATATGACCTTCAACCTCGACCGTTTCTGGCAGAAACCCGGCAATAGCGCGAGAAAGCATCGACTTACCAATGCCTGACGGTCCCATGATCGCCAACAGCTCACCTCGATAAACATCGAAGTGGATATCTTGGAAAAGGGTTCTCGAAGAGGTTTTGATCGTTAGGTGGTCAACAGACAAAAGTGGGGGGTTCACGCAGATACTCACAGATAGATGTTATAACATAACAACTCTATCATTTAGCCGACATGATGAAAAGAGAACATTGAACTGCATCGCACTTTATTTGCTGTTTGATTGACCAATTTTCATTAGGGCGTGTTGACCCTTCGAGGTGATTTTTACCGATACAAAAAAGCACTCACTAAATTTATCGTGTAAAAATAGTAAAGCGCTTTCATAAAATATTACAGGTGGTGATTAGGTTACTTAGTTAATGGCACCATGAGCGGTATCTTCGACTGGGTAACACTTCTGCTTAACTTGTGCGATGAACGGATACAGGAACGCAATACGCCCAAGATAGAACAGAGTAAACGCCAACCACAAACCATGATTACCCCAAATATCGACGGTGAATGCCTGTACCGCTAAAAATACCAACAAAGTCGCGATGCTTGAGTCTCTAACCGGACGTGTGGTTCCCGTTCCAGTAAAAATGCCGTAAACCGTTAAGCCAAAGCCTGCCACCAGCGGGAACACAATTAACCACGGAGCCATCTCTTGGTACAGCGTGACCAGCGCTGGAATATCGGTAAACAAGAAAACAATCATATCTTTAAAAATCAAAGTTAAAAGCGTCAGCGCGGCAATGAAACCTGCCGTCCATTGGAAGTTAAGCCTTAAAACACGATCAAGCATTGAAAGGTTCTTCTGTCCTACCGCCTTACCTGCAAACACACTCGATGCGTTGGCAATACCATCAAACATATAGCTGACAATGAAGGTCACCTGCATCAAGATCGCGTTAGCCGCTAGAACATCGGTACCCAGTTTAGAGCCAGTACGCGCCATCATGTTGAAGAACACCAAGATACAAATGGTGCGAAGCAATAGATCGGTATTCGAAGAGATGATTGTCGATAGGTCTTTCTTGGTCATCTTCGAGCCTTGCAAGAACTCAGAGATCGAAATATTGCTGGTCTTCATCACCAAGGTCACACCAATCGCAAAGGTGGTAACTTGTGCAATCAAACTTGCGTAAGCCACACCTGCGACACCCAAATCGAAATAAAGTACAAACACCGCATCCAAGACAATGTTCAACACATTACCAAACACTTGTGTATAAAGAACGTCTTTGGCTTTCGCCTGTCCCATTAACCAACCAATAATGGTGTAGTTAAGCAACACGAAAGGCGCGCCATAAATCAAAATACTGAAGTAGATATGCGCGTGCTCGGCTACATTGGCTTCAGGCTCTATCACCCACATTGCGCCTTGCCAGATGAGTGGTTGTATCAAGATAAAGATCAAACCCACTAAACCAGACAGCACAAACGGACGCATCAAGCTACCCGCCAAATCAGTGCGGTTTCCCTTACCCAGTGCCATCGCACTTTGGCCCGTGGTACTGACACGGAAAAAACCAAACAACCAATACATAGTGTTCATAATGATGGTGCCGATCGCTACGCCACCAATCAATTCAGCAATACCAAGTTGGCCAATAACAGCGGTATCCACAGCACCTAACAGAGGTTGTGTCACCGTTGAGATGATGAAAGGGAAAGCGATTTTCAGATAATCTTTGTGGGTAATGGTCATATTCTATCGAGTGATATTAAGAACTATTTGCAATTAGAACGAAATGCTATCGTTTAATCCGTACGTTGTCATCATTTACTTAGAGTAGATTATCAACAAAGCATCTTTATCTTAGGCCAACTGCATAAAATCGTTAGCTGCTATTGGTTATGCTAATTTGTCTCAACAAAAGATCAAAGTCTGGTTCAACAAAACAGCACAACCATCGATTAGTAAAAGCTCACGGGAAGGTAGAAATCGAGTTCGAACACTTCATCGGTGTTGAGAAAATGATTCTGATGATAATGCACATACGCGGGAGTCGAGCGCTGTTTGAAACCAGATGTGGGTAGCCACTTTTCTAACACCATACTGATCTGTGGTAGCAGTTCTCCATAGCGGCCATTTAGTCGAAACACAGCGTGTAAGCCGCCCGGAATCACCATCTGATTAACTACGCTACGATACTTAATCGGCTCATCAATCGCGATACACGCGACATAACGACACTGATCCATTTCAACCCAAGCAGGGTTTGAGTGATGCAAACCAAATTGGCTCGAAAAATCACGCTGTTCGGAATTCGCCCACGCTTTCAATATCAACCACGCATTGCGAATAGAGCGGTTATAACCCGTATGTCGAACATAGGCCGCCATGCGTTCAGGCACTTCAACGATCTTGGGTTCGGGCAATACTCGCTGCGCCACATTCAAATAGCCCGCCGCCACTTCGGGATCTTTCAAATAGGGTTTTTCTGCTACTTGTAAATCGTGTTTACGCCACTCGCCCGGAGACATATTAAAGGTCGCTTTAAATGCTCGACTAAACGAAGACACCGAGCTAAAGCCACATTTATGGGCGATCTCGACCACTGACGAGCTGATATCAAACATCAATTGGTTGGCTGCATACTCCATTCGAGTGCGTCGGATATATTGATGCAACGACTCCCCGACCACGCTTTTAAAGGTGCGATGAAAGTGCTGTTCTGAATAGGCCGCTATCTCAGATAACTCTTTGGCAGACAAAGGCTGACTGATGTCTTGGTGAATATGGAACAGGACATCATTGATTCGCGATATGTGTTGACGTGACATCGTTTAAATAACATAAATGGACATGTTTAAGAGCATAAACGGACACGCTAGTTTTTACAATTGCCGTGTAATATCAAGCGATAGAATAAAAACGATAAACGACGAGACACAACACATGGAAATCGCACAGTCATTACAACAGATTCAATCTTCATACATTCGAGAGATCCTCGCAGCCGCAAGTGATCCAAATGTCATCTCATTGGCCGGCGGTTTACCGGACGAGAAAACATTCCCAATCGATTTAATGAAGCCAACGCTAGAAAACCTAGCGAACATGCCTGAAGTTTTCCAATACGGTTCTACTGCCGGTTACGGCCCGTTGCTTGACCACCTAACACAAAGCTACCAATTGCCAGAATCACACACGGCAACGATTTGTACTGGCTCTCAGCAAGGTTTGGATTTGATTGCGCGTGCGTATGTCGACCCAGGTGATGTGGTTGTGATGGAAGCGCCAAGCTACTTAGGTGCGATGCAGGTGTTTGGCCTAGTTCAAGCAAACATTGCGACCGTGTCTCAAACTGAATTTGGCCCGAACCTAGATGAACTGGAAACGTGCTTTGCACAGCAATCACCGAAGATGTTCTATGCCGTGCCTGATTTCCACAACCCAACCGGCGTGTGCTGGGCAACAGAAACTCGTCAAAAAGTCGCTGAGCTGTGTATCAAATACAACGTGGCATTCATTGAAGATGCACCATATCGTGAGCTGCGTTTCACAGGTACAGAACTGCCGTTGGTTTCTTCGTTCTGCCCTGATAACTCTATCGTTCTTCGTTCATTCTCTAAGATTGCATCGCCAGGTCTACGTATTGGCGCGGTAACAGGTAAACGCAGCTACCTTGAACCACTGATCAAAGTGAAGCAAGGCGCTGACTTACACTCAAGTGTACCCATGCAAGCACTGCTTGTTGGTCTTCTAAAACATGAAGACTTTGGCGTACACATGGAGAACATTCGCACCCTGTACAAGTCTCGTTATGAAGTGCTGTTCTCAGAGCTAGAGAAACAACTGCCTGCAGATTGCGTGTTAAAAGCCGTCGATGGCGGGATGTTCATTTGGGTTGAGATCCCAGAGTGCGACACCTTCGAATTGGCTAAAACTCTATTATCGAATGGTGTGGCGGTTGTACCAAGCCCAGTATTTTATCCAAAGGCTGATGAAGCAAAAGCTGCACTGCGCTTAAACTTCACTAACGCTAAACCAGAAGAGCTGACTGAAGCGGTGAAACGCTTAGCGGAAGTACTTAACCAAGCGTAATCGCTGATTAAGTAAGACAGATTCAACACCAAGCCCTGCTGTATTTGTACAGCAGGGCTTTTTCGTTCCTCAAACCATAAATCCACAATAAAAAAGGCGTTAAATAGCCCTACCTTTGGTTGGTTTTTGTCCCGTACCGCCTTGGTTATACTGCGGCTGATTTTAATAAGCCAACAGACTGAGCTGAGTTGAAATACTAAGTTTTGATCTGAATAGGCAACCGCTCTGGATTTACGTTCCAGCTCGCAGAAAGGAAAAACCATGTCTCAATATGTTGTATGTGCTCTGTATAAATTCGTAGCACTTGATGATTACCAAGAAATTCGCCAGCCACTAACCGACGTGTTAGAAGCCAACCAAATCCGCGGTACTTTGTTACTTGCGAGTGAAGGCATCAACGGTACCGTTGCAGGTAAGCGCGAATCTATCGACGCCCTTCTTCAATGGTTCAAACAAGATTCTCGCTTGGCTGATGTTGTTTACAAAGAGTCGTTCAACGAAGAACAACCATTCAATCGCACCAAGGTTAAGCTTAAGAAAGAGATCGTAACCATGGGCGTTGAGGGCATCGACCCACGCCATGTTGTTGGCACTTACGTGAAACCAAACGAGTGGAACGCATTGATCTCTGATCCTGATGTGATTCTGGTTGATACTCGTAACGACTACGAAGTGGACATCGGCACCTTCAAAAATGCCGTAAACCCAAACACAGAAACCTTCCGTGAGTTCCCTCAGTACGTTGAAGACAACCTTGATCCTAAGAAGCACAAGAAAGTTGCGATGTTCTGTACTGGCGGTATTCGTTGCGAAAAATCAACAGCCTACATGAAAGAACAAGGCTTTGATGAGGTTTATCACCTTGAAGGCGGCATTCTTAAGTACCTAGAAGAGGTACCTGAAGAAGAGAGTATGTGGGAAGGCGACTGCTACGTATTTGATGGTCGAGTTGCAGTAAACCACCAGCTAGAAAAGAGCGGTTACGATGTGTGTAACGCGTGTCGCCTGCCAATCACTGACGAAGACAAAGCCTCTAAACACTTCGAGAAAGGCGTAAGCTGCCCTAAGTGTATTGATAAGCACAGCGACGAGCAGAAAGCCCGTTTCCGTGAACGTGAAAAGCAAGTTCAACTGTCGAATGCTCGTGGCGAAGCCCACGTAGGCGGCGAAGCTGCTCACCTTATCGAGCAACGCAAAAAAGAGAAGCTTGCACACAAAGAGCAGCAACGCTCTGGTAAGAAAGCAAAGTAAACTTTCTGCTTTAAACTCTTATAGTTCTAAACATATAACTATAAATAGTTAGCTATATACATACAAAAGGGCGCAATTTCGAGGATAATCCCACGAGTTTGCGCCCTTTTTTGATCGCTTTACGGCTTTGTGTTTTGAACCACATTTCTTTCGAAAAATTACTTCTATACTGTTAATAATTCGACTAGAGAGGAAGTGCCAATGCTCAATGAAAACCATGCCTTTATCTTAGATTTCCCAGATCTTAAATTAGACATTGTTCAGCTCAACCACGACGACGAAAAATTCAAAGCAGACATGCAGAAATACCACCAACTCGACTACGACATCCGTCAGCTAGAAATCTCTGGCAGCCCTATCGATGACGACAGCATGCACAACCTCAAAGTTGAACGCATGGCGCTAAAAGACTCGCTACACAAACAGCTCACACGCCACCACGCACTTAAGATCGTATAGAAAAATCAATCCAATACTTTATTCTAAGCCATGCACCACGCATGGCTTTTTGGTTTCATCACATCGCAAATCTAAGCTAATTCGGCTTCTTCAATTATGTTACTGTTTGCTTATTCAAAGGCGTTTGATAAGGAAGCAAGCCGAGTGGTAATAGAAGAAGAGAACATACAATTCCAGCTCGTTTCAAATTCTGAATTCGAAGAACTGTTTACGTGTGTTAAACAAGGTATCTTCATACACGTAGATAGCGTTTTCGGCTGGGATGACGACTTTCAACGTCAACGACTTTTAAACGAATACCATCCATCTTGGTTTCATTGGGTATATCGCGAAAATAAAAGAGTGGGGCTCGCCTGCTTTAAACCTTATGACAACGCATACCATATTCATTTGCTGATCATTTTCCCCCAGTACCAAGGTCGTTCGCTTGGCAAGCAAGTCATGACTCTCATACATAAAAAAGCTATGGCAGAGCAACTTAGTCAAGTCACTCTATCGAGTTTTAAAAGTAATGCTCGTGCTATTAACTTTTATCAATCGCTTGGCTATCACGTTGTTGATGAAGGAGATGATGATTTTGTGGGGATGGAGCTCAATCTATACCACAAACACCATCTCTAATTAAACGCCCTAGCCACTCGCCCATTACTGCTCAGTACATAATGACCAATATAAGCTGGGATAAATACCGATTGCCCTTTGGTGAGTGTTAGGTGTTCACCTTTCTGACTCATTAACGTTAAATCATCATCTATCGCCATTAAAATTTCAGCACCGCTTGTGATGACTTCTTCTTGCTTTGGGCGATGAAAAATATTGAAATCAAAGTCACTAACTGGGATATCATAGCGATCACATTGACCTAACTTTGAAGGTGCTAACAACAAGCGTTCGAACGGGATTGGTGTAAACTCTGTGCAGGCAACCAACTCAGCGACATCGATGTGTTTTGGCGTTAAGCCAGCTCGCAGCACATTGTCTGAATTGGCCATAATCTCGAGCCCAGTCCCCTTGATGTATGCGTGCGGAGTGTTTGCATTCAAATACATCGCTTCACCCGGCCGTAGTGTGATCAAGTTAAGCAGCAGAACGCAAAACAAACCGATATCATTCGGGTACTGGTGGCTAAGCTCAGTAACCAAAGCAAACTCAGATTGACCTTGGTGAGCGGCTGCGTAAGCCAGAAGTTGCTCTAATGCTCGGTGTTTACGTTGGTCGTCCAGAGTTAATAAATCACGGAAAAACGCCTCTAAACCTAGAGAATCAAGGTGGTTGCCAAACTCTTCAACTAAACCAGCCAGCTCGCTCGAATTCAACTTTCTGAACAACCCTAATATTTCATCGAATTCTCGAAAGCCATTCATTGCTTGATATTCAGTGATCGCGTAAACCAATTCAGGTTTGTGGTTAGAGTCTTTGTAATTACGATGTCCTGCAGTCAGAGGGATTCCTGCTTGCTCCTCTCTTGCAAAGCCAACCTCTGCTTGGCGCTTGTTTGGGTGAACCTGAACAGACAGCGCTTTTTCTGCTGCCAAGATCTTAAACAAGAAAGGTAACTCACCAAACTCCTGCGCAATATCGCTTGATAGATAAGCGGGTTTGTTCTTGTTAATCAGCTCAGATAGAGGCACCAAATGTTGACCCAGCTTGACCATTGAGCAGCCCTTCGGATGCGCTCCCATCCAAACTTCCGCTTGCGGCCCTTGTGACTCATTCTGAAAGCCAAACAGTTCACGTATCGAAGAAATGCTCCCCCATGCATAATTTTGGATGGTGTTTTCCATTGGGAAAAATGAGTGTTCTGAGAGGTGGCTGAGTGACATGGCGTTTTCCGTAGTGAGCCCTTTGAACACAATTCAGAGAGCTGATTTCTAATAACGTAAATAATTAGAAAGACTACAGAGCTCGGCTAGAACCCACATGAGATGAGGTCTTAGACGCAATAGGAAAAATTCTTAGAAACAGGTGAGACCGATGAAAAGCGTGAAAAGAGTCACATTTGAATATCACGTATAGAAAGCGCCGAAAATAAGATAGCGGCTTGTATCGCACTGGTTACAGCAGCGATACAAGCATCTGAATACAAACACTAGTGACTATCTTGTTATCGTTCCTTAAAAGCTAGAGCGAGCTTCTGCACTTTTCTGAGGTGATTGAGCTTGTAAGAAAGGCAGTAACAGCAAGCCAATAACGGCCGCACAAGTCGAGATGGTAATGAAGAACCCACTCCAGCCATAAGTTTCTAGAACGAGCGCTAATGGATAACCCGAGAGTGCTGCTCCCATATAAGCAAACAAGCCAACAAAACCTGTCGCCGCCCCGGCAGAGTCTTTATGTGAACATTCCGCCGCCGCCATGCCAATAAGCATTTGAGGGCCAAAAACAAAAAAGCCAATGCAGAATAGCCCAGCCGCTTGAAACACAAAGTTGGTTAAAGGCATAAGCCATAAAGCCGAAACCGAAAGGAAGATGCCAATCGCAAACAAGATGTTCATTGGACCGCGGTTGCCACCAAACAACCTATCTGATCCCCACCCAGCAACAAGTGAACCAACAAAACCTCCTATCTCGAACAGAGACAAGGCAGCGTTGGCGTTGATCAAACTGTAATCGTGTTCTTCGGTGAGGTATAAGTTGCCCCAGTCGTTAACTGCCGTTCTTACGATGTAAACCAACACATAGCTAAAGGCGAGCAACCAAATGTACTTATTGCTGAACACATAGGTTTTCAGGATCTCTCGATAGCTTAACCCTTGCCCATGGCTCTCTTGCGCTAATTCCAGGTGATCATTACGCCACTTCCCTACCGTCGGAAGTCCCATGGTGGTGGGCTTGTCACGTAAGCGCCAGCAGACAATAAGACCGATAAATACACCAATCACACCCGGCCAGATAAACCCAGCTCGCCAACTGAACTGTAGCGTTAGATAACCCACAAGAATAGGGATAAGCGCTCCACCAACGTTGTGCGCTGTATTCCAAATTGCCCAACGAAAGCCTCTTTCGGAGCGAGAATACCAAGTCGTCAATAACTTGGAACACGATGGCCAGCCCCAACCTTGGAACCATGCATTCAGTACCCACAGCGAGATGAAAGCTGCTAACGAACTCGAAAAGCCAAACGCGATGTTTATCAGACCAGTCGCGATTAGGCCAAGCCCCATGAAATAACGAGGGTTCGACCGATCCGATATCGTACCTGAGATAAATTTCGATAAGCCATAAGAAAGATAAAAGAGCGTGCCAATTAAGCCGATATCGCCTTTGTCCAAACCAAGATCGGTGATCATTGCAGGCGCGGCGTAATTAAAGGTTTTACGAGTGAAGTAAAAACCCGCATAGCCGACATACATTCCTATCATGATGTGAAGGCGCCAATAGCGATAACTCTGATTGACCTCATCATCAGTTAGAGCATCACTCTCTGACGTTGTTGAGCGCAGAAATCCAAACATATTCGTTCTCACACTTTAGGTAATGTAACGCTGATATTGGTACCCGAAGATGAGCCATTAGCGTTGATTGTCATCTTGCCGCCGAGCGCCTGAACACGCTCTTGCATACCACGAACACCCATTCCTTTGAGAAGATCTTGCGCTGTAAAACCAATGCCATTATCTGTGATCTGAAGGTAAGCCTGGTCACCTAAAATCAGTTCAATTCTGATTTCGCTCGCGTTGGCGTATTTAGAGGCATTGTTTAGAGATTCTTGGCACAGCCTGAAGATAGTGACCTTAAGCGTGTCACTCAAACACGAGTAATCACCTTGCCAATTTAACTGAATATCAACGCCGTGATCCGAAAACTCCATCTCTCGAATAAGCTGTTCCACGGAATCTTTTAGGTCCAGATCGTCCAGCATCTTAGGTCTTAATTTTGTAAGTAGACGTTTGGTGGTGTCATAAACATTCAAAGATAATGATTCAATGGTACCCGCACAGCGAACGCTCATCTCAGCCGCGTCGACACGTTTAATAATGCTTGCCTGAGTACGAATTGCCGTGATGTTTTGGCCGATTTCATCATGCAGTTCACGCGCAATATCACGACGAACCGACTCTTCAGCGGTAACTAACTGACGTGAAAGGTTTTGATTTCTGGAGAGTTCACTTCGCAATTTGGAGTTGAGATCTTTCTGCTTTTGAACCGCTAAACCAAGCAGTATACCTGTGATGGTTTGAGCAGATAGAGACAAGAGTAAGTCGGTAATTTCGAGTTTGGATGTTCCGCTGTGGGCTGCAATCAACGCGACACTATTTAACATTGTTGCAAGCAGAGCACCTTGCCATCCATAACGAACGGCCAGCAAGATAATAGGGATCGCCATACAGAATGGGGCAAAGCGCCTTAGCTCATCAGGCAAACTGGTTTGTATCAAAATACTGGCGACCAACAAGACGCTATATAAAGCGATGTGACGGATTTTGAACTCTACAACATTATGGATTAAGTAAGAGCCCAGTGGTGACCACTTGTTTTGGAATAGATAGTTCCAGACTAGATAACACATCGGCACCAGCATCAGTCCGCCAGTAATACTCACCAACCACACCATGTAAACAGCCGGAACATGAGAACCCACAACGGCAACATTAATGAATGCTGTGACCATGATTAAGCTCGCCATCACTAACAAGTGACGATTCTGGTCACCAGAATAATAACGCTTGGCAATTAGCGTGGCAGGAATACTCAATCCACTGGCGATGAGTATCGTCAGCCATTGAGGTTCATCAAGTAGCAGAGCTAAAGCGATCGCAAGCCCCCACTCGGCAATATAGATAGCAGGCCAATAGTGAGTGCGAGTGTGCAGCGTCATTCCCAATCGAAGTGAAAACGGGAAAAGCAGAATGGCTAACTCAGGGTCATTAATAAAATAGAAGGCAATAACCCACAAACAGAACCATGCACAACCAGCCATAAAAACCCCACACAGGGAGGTGGCTAGGTAAGAACGCATTAATACTGGTCTTGTGTAAACAATTTAGCTAACTCGACGTTGTTCTTAACATTGAGTTTGTCCATAGCATTGGCACGGTGTACATGCACCGTTTTATGGCTAACCCCTAGCTCTACGGCAATAGATTTTACATCGAGCCCTGTCGCCAATAACTGACACACTTCGCTTTCTCTGCGGGTGAGCTGATTTAAAGAGGCTTTATTCTTCATGGGCGTCGCAAGCTTTATGGCGATATCGGGCGTGAGATAACAGCCACCATTTGCGCTCGTGTGTACGGCTTGGATTAACTCATCAGGGCTACAGCGCTTGCTGAGATAACCTTTGGCTCCTAACTCTAATGACTTCTCAACCATCGCCGGCGAGTCATGAACGCTCAACATGATGCTGGCAATGCCAGATGGAATCTCTTCCAATAAGCTCAGGCCACTTTCGTCTTGCATTGAGATATCTAAGATCACGACATCAGGGTGACAACTTGGCAATCCTAGGCGCGCTTCTGCCGCAGAGTTGAATTCCCCCACGACCGTAATATCAGCTTCAAGACTGAGTAATTGAGCAAAGCCAGATCGAACAATGACGTGGTCATCAACAAGCGCAACATTAATCATGATATTAACCAAAATTAAGAGTAAGAAAGAAAAATAGCCCCAACAGGAGCTATCTAAAATTAAGTTTATTAATAGAGATGATACTGAATCGAACTAACGATTGGTATGATCTCACGTGCTTTAAACCAATAAAGCACGTGAGACTCGCTACGCGTTTTGAGACGCTAAGTGTATTTTCTTAGCGTGGCGAATCTTCTTCTCTTCCGCAACCGCAACGAATAGCAGTAACACGATACAAATGGCAGCTGACGTATCAAGCGCTGCGAACGTGCCTTTCCAACCCGTTAAGCCAAAAATAGGTGTGCCGTCTGCAATCATACCTAGGCCAAGTTTGGCAAAGCTGTCACCAATTAAGTAAGCAAATGTACCTTTCACGCCATCCGCAACGCTGATTGCTTTCTTAGGCACGAAACCTACTGCAGCAACACCAATCAGCAACTGAGGACCAAATACTAGGAAACCAAGCACAAACAGTGATGCTAGGTACATGAACTCACTGGTTGCATGCTGGTAGAACTCTAGCGAAACGATAATCAGGCCAAGCGATACACAAGCAACCAAAGCACGGCGTCCGTTCGCAAGGTCTGACAGATAACCCCACATTAACGTACCGACCAGTGCACCAACCTCAAACAGAGTGAAGCCTGAAATCGCGGTTTCTTTTGATAGACCTAGCTCTTGATACGCATAAACGGTAGACCATTGATCGATACCGATACGAACAATGTATAAGAAGATATTCGCGAAGCAGAGCAACCAGATCACTTTGTTTTTCAGGATGTATTCAACAAAGATCTCTTTCTTAGTCATTTGATTTTCTTCAGCAGCCGTATCTTCTTCGCTGACTTCTTCATCAAACAACTCTTCAACCGTACCTAGACCATAGGCTTCTGGAGAGTCATTACCAAAGCGCATACCAATAAAGCCAACCACAATCGCAATGATTGATGGGAACACGAACATACCGATCACGTTGCCATCAAAAAGGTAGTTAGCACCGAACAGAGCAACACCAGCGGCACCTGCGCCACCCACGTTGTGCGACATATTCCAAAGGCCTAAATAAGAACCACGCTTGTTACGAGGCGTCCATTTAGTGATGGTCGAGTAGCTTGAAGGACCGCCGGTACTTTGGAAGAAACCACTCAACGCATAGAAGGCAACCATCAAGAATAAGCTAGCACTGCCACCGCCCATACTGAAGCTGAAGCCCAACATAGCGATACCAGAAAGGACAAGCATGAATGGCAGGAACTGCTTGGTGTTTTTACCATCGGCATAATAGGAAACGACGGTTTTACCGATACCGTAAGTGATAGAGAAACCCAGACCGATAAGACCTAGATCCGTCATCGATAATCCATAAGTAGAAATCATGTCGTTTTGCGCGACATTGAAGTTCTTACGGATCAAATACATGGTTAGATAGCCAATGAACACGACGAGGTAAGATTGTAGGAATGGTTTAAACCACATTTTTCTTCTAGTTTCGACCGGAAGATCCAGCGTCGGTTTTCGAACCTGATCTAGGAACTTTAACATTGTGAACTCTCTTATTTTTTGTGAGGTCTGCACGGCATAATTGCGGCCATACATTGTTTGTTAGTTGACCGTGAAATAATAAGGAGTCTAAAAATCGACCGCATGAGAGAGGGTCTTAGAATAACTAGGAAAAATTCTTAGTTCAGAATTGGGAGTCAAGAAAGCGTGAACAGCATCACTTTGTTTACGGTCTGTTATGGATTGATATTACGATAACAAAAGTCACTCATTTCAGGGCTGACGAACCTTGTAAATAAACAGAAACGAGTGGATTACTTCACTAAAAAAACACCAGTATCGGTTCATCACCATAAAACTCCATGGTCATGGTGTGTCCGATACTGGTTCAGCATTCATTCTGATTAAAATAGATTCAATAGGCTTGTTACGTTTCGCGTGAATCGTACTACAGTCGCTTGCCGCTACCGTCTTCCCACATTACTTCACATTCATCTTTGATGGCAGCTTTTAATAATTCAACCAGTGGGAACGCTCGACTACCGATATTAACAGGCGCTTCAACCACCTCTTCTTCATTGTCGTCATCAGTATTTTCATGCTCTACGGACTTGCTCTGCTCTGCTGCAATAGCAGCACGTAGATTATCCAGAGCTTGAGGAACCTCTGAAGCATCCATAGCACCTGGGATGGAGCCGCTATGCCCAAGCACCTTGATGAACTGGAGGCCGACTTCACCAAACATCGTGACACTAGCATGAGCTTTACAACTAAAGGTAATTAACATAATGAGCCTTTCTTAATTTTGGTCGTTTACAAACTATGTGGAGTAACTCTCTGGAAAGCAAGTAGATAAACATCAAACAACGGTTACAAGTTTGATGCTTAAATCTAATCTTCTAGAGATGACCAGCACCATCGGTGATATACATCACTATTTGGAATTGATTGAACAGCCTTTCATATGAAACCTTGATAGTAGTCACACTAAATAGACATCTAAGCCTCTGCATAGCTTGTTATTTAATCTACTATTAACACCATTATCAAAAACTTTGGCACAAATCACATGAAAAGGCTCGTCGGCAGGCACCTAGAAGAAATGGCGGACATACGATCCACCCGCAAGCAAAAAATTGTCCACTCCTTTTCACTGACTGCCGCTGCGTTATTCATTTTCTATACTTGGGCTTACTTCGAAGGCCAACATTACACGCTGTCAATATTCGAATTGTGCTTCGCCATCATTGCCATTTCTAACGCTTTATATGTAAGAAAAGTCATCAATCCTGAGTATTCCGAATTGATTCTGAGTGGTGTTCTTCTAGTTCAGGGCGTCATCCTATTCTTGTACAGTCACGCCATCCCAGATCGCATCCTCTGGCTCTACCCAATTCTGGCCGCGGTCATTTTCATTAATGATTTCAGAATTGGCATAATCTTCAGCACCTCGTTTTGCCTGTTCATCAGCACCTTGATTACAGCAATGCCCAACAATTTTTCTTTACCATTTAACAGCACACACAGATTTTTCCTTAGCTTATTTACCATGAGCTTGGTGTGCCACACATCCGCCTATTACTACACAAAAGCCGTCAGTTATATTCAACGCCTGTATAAAGAAGGCATTGAAGATCTCGCTTACAGAGATCAGTTAACCGGCTTGGCAAACCGTTGGAGCTTTGAACGCTGGGCGACAGAAAAACTAGCCACCGTGGATAGTGAGCGATCACTTACGGCATTGGTCTTTTTGGATATAGATGACTTTAAAGGCATTAACGACAGCTACGGGCACGATGTGGGAGACAGTGTCTTACAGCATTTTGCCAATCGCTTGAGCAACAACATTCGAACCAGAGACAGAAAAAGCCATGAATACGATTATTCCATCGCGCGCTTTGCTGGAGACGAGTTTGTTCTGATGCTCTACGATGTGCCAACTCGTAAAGATCTAGACGGCATTCTAGATAGGATCTGCGGGCTGTTCGAAAGCGGCTGCCAAACAAACGAGAGAATCAAGGAATTGACGTTAAGTGTTGGGGTTGCTTTGTATCCGCAAGATGCCCAAGAATTACATGAGCTGACGAGATGTGCTGATAAAGCGATGTATGTTGCCAAGCATTCAGGAAAAAACCGATATGCTTATTATCACGACAACCCAGTATCGACCCTGATAGAAGAACTACCAACGAGCCTTGTTAGCTCAGCACCGGATTCATCTGAACTTGAAGATTGCTTTGAAGCGAAGATCGAAGGGAACAATGTTACGCTATTAAAAACGCGCCAACGCTAGCCATTCCTATAACGGAGCGGCGCTGCTAACCTGCAAGGTACATAAGCCAAAGACTCACTAACCCGATCATAATAATCCATATGACTTGACGTGTTCGGTTTGGGTTATTCCCTTTAGGTCGCCTCACCACGGTTTTAAAAGCGGCTTGCTTAGCTGACTGAATAAACGGCGCTTCTATCTCACGTTTTTTCACGCGGCGTTTAACCGCGCTGTTTGCAACCTCTGTAAAGCGCTGGCTTTGCTCCGTTGTAAAGTCGTTATCAAAACCTATCCGACCATGCCTTTCGCCATGTTTTTGCTGAACTGCCATAGCGGCCTCCTTGGCGATATACTCTCTATTGAGTATAGACATAATTTCATATTGTTACCTGTTCAAGATTTTCGAATAAGTCACTCAACGCTGTGCCATCTTCTTTTTAAATCAAATTACATAAACTACAGCTATTCAAGTTTATGAGGGTTTCAAAATGACGAATGTAAGAGCAGTAGATCATGTGATTACAGCACATGCCACCTCAGATGGTGATGGCGTCAAAATCCAACGACTCGCAGGTTTTAATAACGCACGTTTCTCTCCATTTTTAATGATTGATGAACTGAAGTCGGATGAAAGCAAAGACTATGTTGGCGGCTTTCCTCCACATCCTCACCGTGGGATAGAAACGCTCACTTACATGCTCCAAGGTCACTTCCAACACAAAGACCATATGGGGAATGTTGGAGAGCTACGCAGCGGTGGCGCTCAATGGATGGCCGCAGGCCGTGGTGTCATTCACAGCGAAATGCCAATGATGGAAGAAGGTGCGCTGCATGGTTTTCAGATTTGGATAAACCAACCTGCGACACACAAAATGCAGCCAGCTCAGTATCACGATTTCCAAAGTGAAAGCATCGCGGAGCATCAAAGTGAACAAAGTGGTTTGTTAAGAGTGATTGCCGGAGGGTTTGAACTGCACAACCAAACTGACAAGGATTCAGAGGCTTTACGAGCGCAGGGTCCATTACAGAAAACAGGTGTGCCATTAAGCGTTGCGGATTGGCGCTCTCATTCTGGGCAAAAAGTGACGTTAGGGACTAATGTTAATCACAATGCCATGACTTATGTGTACCGAGGCAGCATTAAGATTGGCGACAAAGTGATCAAGCAAGGTCAGCTTGCCCTGCTCACCAAAGCTGAATGGATTTCTTTAGACAGCTTAGAAGATTCAGGTGTACTGGTTTTTTCTGGTGAACCGATTAATGAACCTGTTGTGCACTATGGTCCGTTCGTCATGAATTCAATGGAAGAGATTGAACAGACGATTCAGGATTACAACAACGGCGTATTTGAGACTTACTGATTTACCAATGTCTGTCTTTGAGCTTTGAATTGAAGATTGAAGATTGAAGATTGAAAAGATTTTGCAACGAACAACGATTTGGTCATCCATTTGATGACTGCAAAAACAAGTGACACTATCCACTGCCGGTTACTATCACTTATTTAACCACGCTCCTAGAGCGTGGTTTTTTTCTATTAAATCAGAGACCAACGGTGCCCTAATTAAACGAATTTAGAGCGAGTTACAGATATTCACACAGGTAAGCTGTCGCTTCTTTTACCTGTAGGTCGAATGAAGAATCACCCGCAACGTCAAAAGACTCACCAGATTGGTATGTCGTCCAGTCATCATCGCCAACACGCTTTACAATTAAAGCACCTTTAACAACGGTCATCTTTTCTGGAGCCGCAGTACCGAATGTGTATTCGCCAGCTGCCATCACACCAACACTCACATCAGCGCCTGCTTGGTTAAACGCTAACGACTTAACGCCACCTTCAAAGTATGTGTTTTCTTTAATCATTGTACTTCCTTGTTATCTCAAAATTGCAATTATTGGACTCAACGAATGAGCCTATGCGTAAATCTAGGTGACAATTGTTTTAACCAATTCGAGACTGTCCTACAAGAAATAAATACGCATAGCTTAGGCATTTCTTGAATTCGCTTTCATTGACAACGTAAATATCAAGGAATCAGGCAAAAAATCGCCAACGCAACCAAATTTATTGGAACATTCGATCCTGCTTCTAACTCTTATAACAATTTTTGCAAACTAAGGTTTTAGTTAATAGAATCTAAAATAATATCAGTGGGAAAATGAAGAGATAATGGCAAAAAAGTCGATCAAAAGCAGAGATTTATTTGCCAACTCGTTACTCTACAGCTTCCTATTAGCTGGCTTTATGATTGCCCTCACCGCGGGCTATTTTGCTTACCAAGCCCACCAACAATCTGTCAGCCCAAGCAATGTCTATGGCACATGGATAGAGATTGCAGCACCACCTTACAATACAGATACCCTGACACTTTCAGATAATGGTGTGATGATGAATCATCGCCTCATTGCTACCTCGTTTGATTTTGATGGCAAGATTGTCACGATCAGCACAGGCTCTGGAACCACCGTTTACACCATCAGTGGTACTTACGATTCTCCTCGCTTGAAGCGACTAGAGCCAAGCGTACCATCTCAGCAATTTATTAAAGAAGGCTACGAGGATACTGCAGTTGGTGATACCCACAGTGTGATGCAACAAAGACGGGCTTCTTTAGCCGAGCAATTCAAAAGATAATCCCCTTCTCAGTCTTCCAAATAACAGTCTTCTCCGTAAAAAGTATTCTCCACATCACTACTTTCATATTTACCTACCGATCTGCACCGCTCACCCAGCACACTTCGCTTTGTGATACTGCTTCAACTTGCGATATTTTCCTATCATTTGTCGCATCTTTGCATAACTTCATGTCGTGGATTTTAACTTATGAGATTTTCATTCTGAAGGACGTTTTATTTTATAAAATATGGACTCAGCCTCTCACTCATTAAGCAACAGAATTGTAACGAAACAATATTTTTTAGTTGTCCATCGAAAACGGATTTATTTTCAGTTATAAAATTAAAACTCTCTCGAATACTGACTGGGAAGCTCCTTCAAAACTGATTGGAGCCGTTTATGGGGCCATTTGGTTCTCGTAACCTTCAAGGAATGAGAGAAATAGTATGATTCGTATTAATACCTGTGCGGCAAGCATTGCTCTAGCGCTATCAGGTACAGCATTAGCTGCACCAACAGCACCTAGCATCGACATGTACGGTTCCAACAACCTACAGTTTTCTAAAATTGAACTCGCGATGGAAACGACTTCTGGTTATAACCAGATGGTTAAATATCACGACAAAGCAAAGGTCGACGTTAAATTCAACCAATGGAGCGGAACGTCAGGAAACACTTACAACATCTACTTTGATGGCGTTAAAGTGGCCACTGGCCCTATAACTGGCAGCCAAACGACAGCTTCATTCGAATACGGCCAAGGCGGCTTATTTCAAATGGAAATTGAAGCGTGTGACGAAACAGGCTGTGCCAAGAGTGCACCCGCTCAGATCACAATCGCAGATACCGATGGCTCACACCTAGCGCCGCTTGCGATGAATGTGGACCCGAACAACAAGTCATACAACACAGATCCAAACACGGTAGTAGGTACTTACTTTGTTGAGTGGGGTATCTATGGCCGTGATTACACAGTCGATAACCTACCCGCTGATAACTTGACCCATATCCTTTATGGCTTCATCCCAATTTGTGGTCCTAATGAATCAGTGAAATCAGTAGGCGGTAACAGCTACAACGCACTCATGACAGCCTGTCAGGGTGTTAATGATTACGAAGTAGTAATCCATGACCCATGGGCCGCTTTCCAGAAGAGTTTCCCTCAAGCGGGCCACGAATACAGCTCACCGATCAAGGGTAACTACGCAATGATGATGGCGCTCAAACAGCGTAATCCTGATTTGAAGATCATCCCATCGATTGGTGGTTGGACACTGTCTGACCCGTTCTTCGATTTCACAACCAAAGCGAACCGCGACACGTTCGTTGCATCGGTTAAGAAATTCCTCAACACATGGAAATTCTACGACGGTGTCGATATCGATTGGGAATTCCCTGGTGGAGGCGGTGCTGCTCCCGATCTTGGTGACCCTGTGAATGACGGCCCTGCTTACATTGCATTGATGGCAGAACTGCGCGTTATGTTGGATGAGCTAGAAGCTGAGAACGGCCGTACTTACGAGCTAACATCAGCGATCGGTGTTGGTCACGATAAGATTGAAGACGTGAACTACGGCGATGCTATCCAATACATGGATTACATCTTCGCAATGACTTACGACTTCTACGGCGGTTGGAACAACGTCTTAGGTCACCAAACAGCACTCAACTGCGGTAACTTCATGCGCCCTGGTCAATGTGATGGCACAGGCCTTGATGAAAATGGCGAACAGTACACTGGCCCTGCTTACACCACTGACAACGGCATCCAATTGCTGCTTGAGCAAGGTGTTCCAGCGAACAAACTTGTGGTTGGTACAGCGATGTACGGTCGTGGTTGGGAAGGCGTATTACCATCATCACTTTCAGATCCAAGCGACCCAATGACTGGCGTAGGTAATGGCAAACTGACTGGCAGCTCTGCTCAGGGTGTATGGGAAGATGGCGTTATCGATTACAAAGGCATTAAAGCGAACATGCTTGGTGCAAACAACCAAGGCATCAACGGCTTTGAATATGGCTACGACGAAATGGCAGAAGCGCCTTACGTTTGGAACCGTACTTCAGGTCAGCTAATCACATTTGATGATGATCGCTCAGTAAAAGCAAAAGGCGCATACGTTCGTAGCCTTGGCCTTGCGGGTCTATTCTCTTGGGAAATTGATGCGGATAACGGCGATATCCTCAACGCGATGCATGAAGGTCTTGCAGGTGGAACTACTGATCCTGTCAACCGTAAACCAACCGCAGCAGCGGGCGCAGACCTATCGGTTGAAGGCCCAGCTTCTGTTTCTCTAGACGGTAGCGCTTCAAAAGACAGCGACGGGACGATTGCGAGCTATGCTTGGTCACAAGTAAGCGGAACAGCCGTAACTCTGGCCAACGCGAATGCGGCTGTTTCAAGCTTCGATGTGGTTGAAGTCGCTCAACAAGAAGTACTCACGTTCAGCCTAACGGTAACTGATAACGAAGGTGCTACTGCAACTGACACCGTTGTTGTAACGGTAACTCCTAAAGACACAGGTCCAGTTAATACCGCTCCAGTAGCTGTGGTTACGGCTCCGACTGAAGTGAATGCGGGTGATGTAGTCGTGGTTGATGCTTCGGCTTCGAGCGATGCAGACCAAGACACACTGACCTTCACATGGGATGTACCTGCTGGTATTGATGCAACGGTTCAAGGTTCTTCAGTAAGCTTTGTGGCGGCGGAATACACGCAAGACACGGTACTGAACTTCTCTGTAACAGTTAGCGATGGCACTGATGCATCAGTAGCGGCTACTACAGTAAAAGTTCTTAAGAAAACCACAGGCGGCGGTACGTGTACTAATGCTTGGGATTCAGGCGCGGTTTACACTGGCGGTGACCAAGTAACTCAAGGCGGTAAAGTTTGGGAAGCGAAGTGGTGGACAACAGGTGAAGATCCAACAACGACAGGCCAATGGGGCGTGTGGAAAGAGATCGGTCCTGCAAGCTGCTAACTAAAAATAGTGCTTAGTTAAATACTGACTAAGCATCAACTAAATCCCTAAAACAAAGGCCAACCAGATACTGTCTGGTTGGCCTTTTTATTTATGTTTTCTGAGTTTTGAGCTTACGATCTTTTTACGGGCGTTCTACTGACTTGCGCTCATTAGACTTAGCCAATTAAGTTATCAAAGCTCTCGAATACTTGTGGGCACTTCATTACTCGCCCGTGACCCTGTCCTTGAGTCGCAATCAAGGTAACGCGACCCATTTCATTAGCAGCACGCTGAGACACATCAAACTTAGTAAACTTGTCTTGCTCATCATGAACGATGATCGTCTGAGACTCACGAAGCGCTAGCTTTCCATAGGGATCAACAGACTGAATTGGGTAGTTAAACTGCTCTTCGACTTCTCCGACTACCGCCTCAAACAGTTTCATTGAGTAACCAGAACGCGCAACGCTGCCAAATAGGTTTTCTAGATAATCCAGTACAGGTGCAATAAGCAATAATGGCTTGTTTTCCAATTTAACGTGCTTACATTCCAACGCAGAAGCGGTACCCATACTGTGACCGACCAAACCTGCCACTTCCCCCACCGAATCTAGAACAGCTTCTAAACCATTCACAAACGCTGGGATATGACCATGCACGCCATCGCTGCCACCATGAGCAGGATGATCGTAAGCCATTGCAGTAAAGCCTTTAGCAGCGATGTGTTCCATCAAAGGAAAGAACTGACTCGCGGTGCCTGACCAACCGTGGGTCAGAACCCAAACTGGACCCGTGCCCAAAGAATACGTTTTTAAGACGCCATCACGACCTTTGATTTCACTCTTGATAAGCCCTTGCGGATCGGCATTTTTCTGCTCAGTACGCATTGGAGTGAGCAGCAGCTTACGTGCCGTTTTCTTCGCATGACTTGGCGCTAAAATGTAGTGCAGATTGGTTGTAGCGCCAATCAAGCTACGCTTGAAGCTGAATTTGTTCGATGTATTGAAATAGATTTTGTCACTCATGACCGTTCCTTGTATCGCCATCATTATTGGCGGATCGAGCTCGGCCCTAAAAATCGAACGACCGTGCTATTTGTTAGTATAAAAAATGACGATAGCGCTGTTTATGATTGCTTGCCGCCACTTCTGTTAAAATCTTTTGCAAACCTTAGTTAAGCAAAGTCACATGATTTGCGAGTTAACCTGCTGTATGTATTAAACCGCTCTCCAACTGGCTACCAAGCGCTCGACACCACTCCAAAAATGAGTGTGGCTGGCTTGTTGGCCTCGTAATGAGTAGAACAAGTTCGCACTCAAATAAAGACCGTATAACTCGAAGGTTGCCTGTTTCGGGTCTAAATCGGCTCTGAATTGTTTGCTCTCAACCGCTTTTGCTACCTGAATCGTCAAGTAATCAATCCACACTGAAATGGTTTTCTGCAGTGCCTTCTGAATCACAGAGGTTTCGCTACCTGCATCTTTCCAAGCGTCAATAAACATGCAGCTGCCTTGGAACGAGTGGTTCCAGCCCAGCCAGTTATCGAGCAGTTGTTTAAGCTTGGCTTCAATATCACCGTCGCCCAACTCTCTCGCCGGAATGATGACTCTTTCAGTGAATATGGCGTTGGAATACTCGAGTACAGAGAGTTGCAGGTTCTCTTTAGAGTTGAAGTGCGCAAACAAGCCACTCTTAGACATACCACACTGCTTAGCTAATTCGCCAATCGTCAAACTCTCGAGACCATTCTCACTCGCAAGTGCAAATGCATGGCTCAAAATATACTCTTTGGTTATCTTTCCTTTGCTCATTATTCACCAATAATAAATCTGATGCTTTATTTTTAGCACGTTCGTACTTTTTTTCAAGTTTTTTACTTAACCCTTGGTATTCATTTTGTATTATCAAAGAATTGTGGAAAAATGCGACAGTATTCAAAGGAAATTGAAATCGACTAACAAAGGAAAAAGAATGAACACACTTTGGGAACAGTTTGCGTTTTCGGCGTCAGTAACAGGCCCTATCTGTTTAATGCTGTTTCTCGGTGTGATGCTCAAGCGAATCGGCTTAATCAATGACAATTTCATTGATGTCGCATCTAAGGTGGTCTTTCAAGTCACCCTACCCGCGATGCTATTTCTGAGTATTGTTCAATCGAATCACAACTTTTCAGCCAGTAGCGCGTTAGTTGCCTTTGGCGTCATCGCTAACTTTATCTTTTTCTTGTTCACGATTTTCTCGACCAAGTTAGTATTTAAAGGTTCGAAAGATCAAGGTGTGATTGTCCAAGGTGGATTCCGCGCTAATACCGCGATCATCGGCCTCGCCTATGTAGCTAATATTTATGGTAACCAAGGCGTGGCATTGGCGGCTATCTATGTCGCATCCCTAACCGTGCTATATAACATTCAAGCCGTAATTGCACTGACACCCAAGGGCGAAGACACAGGCGCGAAAGCGATTAAAGTGATCGCTAAGTCGATTACCAAAAACCCATTGATCATCGCTATTTTCTTAGCGGTCGTCTTCTATGCACTTTCGATTCCTATCCCAAAAATGGTCACTGATGCTGGTCAATATTTTGCCAACATGACGTTGCCTTTAGCACTGCTGTGTACCGGTGGGTCGCTCGATATCAGCTCGCTCAAACAAGAAAAGTTATCGACGTGGTTTGCCTCTAGCTACAAGTTAATTGCCTCACCGTTACTGATTACATTGGCGGCTGGGTACTTAGGATTTGAAGGGCTCGATCTCGGGCTTATCTTCTTGATGAGCGCGGCACCAACGGCAGCGGCAAGCTACGTTATGGCTCGTGCGATGGGAGGAAACTCAACACTGGCGGCTAACATCATCGCGCTTACTACTGTTGTTTCTCTTATCACTTGTACTCTCGGTATTTTTGTACTTACTGCAATGGATTTAATATAGCTGCGACAGGCTTCAAATAATCAATACAAGCCTTAAAACAAAGGTCGCAACCCTTGATTTAGCGCTAACTGATTCAATAAAAAGGCTGTTAGATTCTACGAAAATTTTCTTAGAGATCTGATATGTCTTCCGTTCAACATACGCCTTCACAACACATCGCCAGTATTGAGTTGGGTCGAGTGATTGCTATCTTGGCGATCATTGGCTTACATGGCCAAGTGGCACTTACTTATTGGCAAATCGATGAAGTGCCTTGGATTGGCTATGTGCTTAACCAAGCCGCTCGCTTCGCTGTGCCTCTTTTCTTCCTTATCTCAGGTTATCTGATTCAACCTAAGCTCACTGCCTTACCTTGGACAACCGTGGTCAACTACTCGAAACCACTCCTCAAGGTTTGGGTGGTTTGGAGCATCATTTGCCTAGTCATGCCATTCAACCTCGCGAAGGTGGAAGAGTTCGGTTACTTAGGCGAACGCCAAGACTATTGGGGTTTCTTAATGAACACCCCGCTCAACTCTTTCTTAGAGGGTGGATTGGTTCATTTATGGTTTATTCCCGCTCTGGTTTGTGCCGTTTTGATCATCGCTTTGATAGTCGAAATGAAACTCGAAAAACTGCTATTACCAACGGCAATTGCACTTTACGTCTATGGTGTTTTAGCGGGCAGCTACGCGAACTTGACCGAACTCTGCGCACCTTTCTTTACTCGTAACGGCCCGTTCTTTAGCACGTTAATGGTGACCTTAGGTTTCCTCATTCGTCAGAATCAATGGAAGGTGTCATCAACTAAAGCGTTGGGGTTATTAGCGTTAGGCATGTTGATTCATTTTGCTGAGGCATCATGGCTCACCACGTTCGACGTCGGATTCAACATGAATGATTTCTTGTTTGGCACGGCGCTATGGGGGATGGGCGTGTTCATGTGGCTTTTAGCAAATCCAAACATGGGTAACTACGCTTGGGTTCGCGCCATTTCAAATCGCATGCTAGGTATCTACGTCAGCCATTTGCTGATCATTATCGTGTTGTTCAATGTCTGTGGAGTTTTAGGCATTACGGAATTGGCAAAAGACGTTACGGTATTTTTTGGCACCGTATTGTTGAGCTTCGGGTTAGTTGTTGGAATCGAAAAAACACCACTGCGACGTGTGCTGCTTCGTTAGTGTTTGTGCCTAACATCATCAGCTAAATCAGTTTTAAAGAGTCACAATCGAGTAGGAGGAGGCCTCACGGCCTCCGTCCTCTCACACCACCGTACAAG
>NZ_JBFSUV010000061.1:0-31497 GCF_041467515.1 Vibrio sp. 10N.247.311.12 | reverse complement strand
GCTTGTACGGTGGTGTGAGAGGACGGAGGCCGTGAGGCCTCCTCCTACTCGATTTCGATTGATTATATTGATTCATTACATTAAAGGCTTATGAGCAATACCTCGAAATCAAATGAACAATAACTAGAAACCAAATGAGTTGGAAACTAGATATCAGCTCAAGAAACCATGAGACGCTTTGTTGTGCTGAGCCATGTATCAAAAAGATCACTCGCACTTTTTATAAATTCACACAGCTACAGCTAGGCCATTCCACATGTGAAGCATACTCTTTGATGGACTTATTAAGGACAGATAAGAGAATCCATCATGTTAAAAATCAGTTATTTGGCGACAGTACTGGGCTGCACATTAGCAGCGCAAAGTCATGCGTCTTTGAACATTCAACCTGATCCGCAAAACCCGAATGGTTACCTTGTTGAAAAGTCGGCTCTACAAGCTGCTGAACAAGCGAAAACATCCGATCCTATGTATGCGATCTGGTCACAGGCCCTTCAAACTCGCCCGAATACAATCGTTGAAGCGATTGAACCCGGTTCCCCCTCGAATCCTGAAAACATAAAGCGTGTAGAGCGCGTGTTCCCTCAATCTGAATGGGACTTCCTCACTCAGATGGCAGCGCCAGAATACACCTACACTCGCTTCTTACGTGCGATCGGTAAATTCCCAGCGTTCTGTGGAGAGTACACCGATGGCCGTGACTCCGATGCCATCTGTAAGAAATCCATCATCACGGCCTTTGCTCACTTTTCACAAGAGACGGGTGGGCATATCGCGATAGACAACACCTCTGATAATCCATTAGCTCTAGAAGAGTGGCAGCAAGCGCTGGTGCATGTTCGCGAAATGGGTTGGTCTGAAGGCCAAGAAGGTTACACCACCGGTTGTGGTCAGAACGATTGGCAGAATGCCCGTTGGCCATGTGCTGCGGGACAGGGCTACTTCGGACGTGGTGCTAAACAGCTTTCTTACCATTTTAATTATGGCGCGTTCTCTGAAGTGATGTTTGATGGTGACGCGACGGTGCTTCTCAACAATCCGGGCTTAGTGGCGGACTCTTGGTTGAACTTAGCTTCTGCTATTTGGTTTTTCCTTACCCCTCAAGCACCTAAACCAGCTATGCTGCATGTCATCGACCGCACTTGGACGCCATCTCAACGCGAATTGGATGCGGGTATTGGTTATGGCTTTGGTACCACAATCAACGTGATCAATGGTGGTATTGAGTGTGGCGAGCAGAACAAAGACAAAGGCCAACCCGTTAACCGTATTCGTTATTGGGAAGGGTTAGCAGCGCACTATGAAATTCCGGTAGAAGCGGATGAAGCCAATACTTGTTGGCAGCAAACGCCTTACGGAAGCTTAAACCTCAACGGAGCAACGGATGTGTTGTACACCAACTGGGATGGTAACTGGAAATACTACGCAGACCGCCCAGAAGGTTACTCGTTTGAGTGTGAGCTTGTTGGTTTCCAAACGGCTTATTCCGCACTGGTGGCTGGTGATTACGAGAAGTGTGTGACCAACTTCTATGGTTCTCATGCGAGTTGGCCTGAAGTGAAAGTGGTCGATAAGCTGGATCCGGTAGATCCTGGTACTGATCCGGGTGGTAATGGTTGGAGTGCGACCAAGGTTTACAACGCGGGTGACCAAGTGACGCATAACGGCGCAACCTATGAAGCGAAATGGTGGACACAAGGGGATGACCCTGCCAATGGTGGCCCTTGGAAACTAGTAGCGGGCGAGCCAACACCACCAGTTGTGACAGATCCAACGCCTGTTGATCCTGCCCCTGTCGATCCAGAACCAGTAGACCCTGCACCCGTTGAACCACCTGTGACAGAACCGCCAG
Source organism: Vibrio sp. 10N.247.311.12 (assembly GCF_041467515.1). NCBI lineage: Bacteria > Pseudomonadati > Pseudomonadota > Gammaproteobacteria > Vibrionales > Vibrionaceae > Vibrio > Vibrio sp. 10N.247.311.12. The sequence goes on along the minus strand of NZ_JBFSUV010000061.1, from coordinate 29,645 downwards.
TGGTTGTCGATCCATCTGAATTTATTACGTGGCAAGCCGGTGTTAGCCAAGTGAGTAATGGCGACAAAGTGACGCATAACGGCAAGTGCTTCGTGGCTAAAAACGGCCCAGGTGTTTGGGAAAGCCCAGTTCAATCGAATTGGTTCTGGGATGAAATCAGCTGTAATTGATAGTCTGAATACTGAAGAGGTGGCCTAAGTTACGAGCTCAGTAGTACGACCATAGCGATATAAATAATCAAAAGCCGAAAGTTTCTACTTTCGGCTTTTTTCCGTTTCGAACTTGGCTATTTAAGCAGGGTGATTGGTCTATTTGGCTATGTTGAAGCGCATTTAAAGACTAATTATCCAGTTAGAGGATAAAGTTCTGTACAAATGATGTTTGTGAATTTATATTCAAATTTAATTTATATTTATTCTTTTATTTTAGGGTTAAGGTGTACCTATGGAACAGACAGATATCACGTCACTCATCCCCATTGTGATTACTTTGGTGTTGTCATTGGCGACAAGGAATGTGGTGATAGGCCTTTTTGCTGGTGTGCTGAGTGGTGTTGCAATGCTGACTGGCATGTTTAGCGAACTTAACCCGCTTGATACGTTTGGTACCATGGTGAAAGGTTACCTAGTCCCTCAACTTACCGACAGCTATAACGCTGGTGTGATCATGCTGTTGGTATTCATCGGTGGCTTTGTCGCATTGATGGAAAAGTCCGGTGGTGGCGTCGCGTTTGCAAAGCGAGTGACTCAGTGGGTAAGCAATAAATGCCAAGCTCAATTGTCAGCATGGTTGGGTGGAATCGTTATATTTTTCTCAGACTTAGGCACCCCTTTAATTGTTGGCCCTGTTTTTCGTCCCCTTTTCGATAAACTGAAACTTTCTAGACAGAAGCTAGCATTCATCATTGATTCAACCTCGTCGCCCGTTGCTATTCTTATCCCTTTCATTGGATGGGGTGTTTACATCATGAGCCTTATTCAGAAAGAGTTCACGGCGTTGAATGTCAACATGTCCGATTGGGATGCCTTCATCGGTGCGATTCCTTTTCAGTTCTACGCATTTCTTGCGATTTTCATCGTTCCGCTTGTGTCCGTTAAAGGTTTAGACTTTGGGCCAATGGCAAAAGCCGAGCGTGATTGCCAGGCGGGAATTAACTCTGGCGTGAATAACGAATCACTAAATCCGTTCTCGCATAAAAATGCAAAGGCATCTTTTGTCTGGGCACCATTGTTAGTGATGCTGGTGGTGTTGTGTGCCATGTTGGTTCCACAAGGCTTCCCGTTCCAAAAGGTCGCAGGTTCATCATTTAGAGCGGCGTTATCATCGGCTTATTTCTTTGCGGCGATTACCTTAATCTCGCTAATGGCTTACTACGGTGTAAGAAAGCTTTCAGATGGTGTTTCTGTGTACTTAAAAGGTATGGGAAACATGATGCCAGTCGCGATCATCTTGGTACTGGCTTGGGCATTAAGCACCGTTGGTAAAGAGTTGGGTGCAGCGGCTTATATTGCTGAGCAAGCACAGAGCGGCTTTCCATATTGGTTAGTACCTGCGGTCGCGTTTTTATTATCGGCTATCATTTCATTCGCAACGGGATCGTCGTGGGGAACCTTCGCGATAATGATGCCATTGGTTATTCCAACCGCGATTGCGATAGATGCTCCGCTTCTCGTCGCAATTGGCGCTGTGTTGTCTGGTGGCTTGTTTGGTGACCATTGCTCACCGATTTCTGAAACCACGATTCTTTCTTCAACCGGGGCAGGGTGTGATCAGTTTGAACACTTTAAGACGCAGCTTCCTTACGCATTGATGAACGGCTCTATTGCTCTGATTAGTTTTGTAGTCGCAGGCTTTACGGGAAGTGCATTGGTTGTGTTAGGCGCTCTTGTTGCTCAGTTGATTGTCGTGACGTTGTTAGCCAAGCGCGATGCGAGTAAAAACGCTTCTTCAGACGTTCAATCTCAAGTGTCTGAGTCTAAAGCTCAACAAGCATAATTTAAGATAACGGGTGAGTGAGTAGATACGGGATGTGAGTAAACGAGTAACGAAAAGCTCGCTCTCTTGTTCTTCATTTCACTTACTTGCATCTAAGCAAACTTCCGTCATTCCCTACAGTGAGGAACGAACGTGATAGGGAATCTCTTTAGTGCGCCAAACGTGCTTATATCGAAGAGGAGATTCCAGATATTTCGTCCCTCGATTCTGGAATGACGATCAAATGAGTCGATACGCGACAGGGAATTTGTTCATTTATAGGTTCTATGAATTAATTAGCGTTGTTATGAAACTAATTTTCCATAAGATCATTTACACAATCTTAGTTTTCGATAACTGGATTACCTAGTTGTACGGTTTATAGATTAAAATTTTCTGATAACTTTTATTGTTTTTTTTTAATCAACCACTTTAATAAGGTAAATTCGCAATGTCGACCAAACTAGCTAACCCAGCGCCACTAGGCTTAATGGGTTTCGGTATGACCACTATTCTTCTTAATATCCACAACGCAGGTTTCTTTCCAATCGATTCAATGATTCTTGCTATGGGTATTTTTTACGGTGGTTTGAGCCAAGTTATCGTGGGCACAATGTGTTTCAAACGTGGTGACACGTTCGGTACAACTGCGTTTACTTCTTACGGCCTATTCTGGTTGTCTTTGGTTGGTTTAATCGTGATGCCTTACATGGGTCTACCTGCAAGCCCTGCAGCATTCATGGGTTGGTACCTATTACTATGGGGCATCTTCACAGGCTTCATGTTCATCGGCTCTCTATGCTACCCAGTGGCGAAGCAAGTAGTATTCGGTTCACTAACTATCTTGTTCTTCCTACTTGCAGCTCGTGATTTCACTGGCAGCGAACTAATCGGCACTATCGCTGGTTTTGAAGGTATCTTCTGTGGCGCTTCAGCTATCTACTTTGCAATGGCACAAGTAATCAACAACGAATACGGCCGCACAGTACTGCCTATCGGTGAGAAGAAAGCACCTCAAATGGCAACACAAGAAATCGCTGCTTAATACTCTAACTCGGGAACAGTTAGTTTGTTATAAGCCATTTATTGGTTATGAATAAAACAAAAGGGGTTAGCCGAAATAGCTAACCCCTTTTTTATGCGTTATTAATAGCACTATTTGTTAAAGCGATCTATTTGCTAAGGAAAGCTTAAGCTGAAGGTTGCTCTACAGGTTTAGTGTCTGCAGCTTCTGCTTCTGGAGACTTGCCTGTTTTACGCTTGTACTTCTCTTCCCAGTAAGTTGCACCTTTAATGCCTAGTTTTACAGGGTTGAATGTGTACTCAGTTACGCCTTGTTTCTGCTGTTCTTCGTAGTCAGCTAGAGCTTTAAGCGCAGGCTTAGACATGAAGAAGATGATCAGAATACCAACGATGTTTAACCATGCCATCAAGCCAACACCAACATCACCCATTGCCCATGCAAGGTTCGCTGTTTTAACTGTGCCATAGAAAACTGCAGTGATAAGAACAAGCTTAAGTACGAACATCATGCCAGGGATCTTGATGGTACGACGTAGGTAAGCAATATTCGTTTCTGCGATGTAGTAGTAAGCAAGAATCGTTGTAAATGCGAAGAAGAACAGAGCAAATGCGATGAATGGCTTACCAATGCCTGGTAGTGCACTTTCAATAGCAAGCTGTGTAAATACAGGACCATTCGCACCGATGTTTGCTGCTAGGTTCTGAACAAGGAACACACCCTCAGCGCCGCCGTGAACGTTGTAAGCACCAGTGATGATGATCATGAACGCTGTAGCAGAACATACTAGAAGAGTATCGATGTAGATAGAGAATGCTTGTACCAAACCTTGCTGAGCTGGGTGATCAACACTTGCAGCCGCTGCCGCGTGAGGACCAGTACCTTGACCTGCTTCGTTTGAGTAAACACCACGTTTAACACCCCAACCAATTGCAGCACCGAAGCCTGCCATAGGTGTGAATGCATCACCAACAATCATTGCGAAAACCGTTGGCACTTGGCTGATGTTTAGCAGAATGATAACGAACGCGATGATGATGTAAGCCAATGCCATGAAAGGAACAACGATTTGTGTGAAGTTCGCAATACGTTTAACACCACCAAAGATGATGAAAGCAAGGATGATAGCAACAACAGTACCGGTGAAAATTTTAGCGAAACTGAATGTACCGACAGCTGTTTCAATCATATCACCTGATCCAAATGCAGCTTCTACAGCATTACCAATACTGTTTGACTGAACACCTGGAAGCAAAATACCACATGCAAAAATAGTCGCGATAGCGAAGATCCATGCGTACCACTTCTGACCCATTGCTTTTTCAATGTAGTAAGCCGGACCACCACGGAACTGGCCTTCGTCTTCTTCTTTGTAGATTTGCGCTAGCGTAGATTCTGCGTAAGCAGTTGCGGCGCCAAAGAAGGCTACAACCCACATCCAGAATACGGCACCTGGGCCACCGAAACCGATAGCGGCAGCAACACCAGCAATGTTACCTGTACCGACACGGCCAGATAGCGAAACGGCTAGAGCTTGGAAAGACGAGATGCCTTTTGATGAGCTTTTACCCGATAGTAGCAAGCGCCACATTTCAAAGAAGTGACGGATTTGAACAAATCGAGTCATGATGGAGTAGAACAAACCTGCACCTAAACATAGGTAGATAAGTACTGGGCTCCAGATTATTCCATTCAAAAAATCAACGAATGACTGCATGAGTATTTTCCCTGTTAGTTTTGCTTATGATTGTTTTTCGAACAACACAATACTTCACTTGTAACCCAAGTGTTAAATTATTTAACTGCGTATTAGGATTACTGTGACATAAAGCAAGTTATAGAGGGTGTTTGTTAATGCTTAGTGCTAATTCGATAATCGTTCTATTTAATTACCTATGCAACTGGTTGTGTTTTTCTGGTGTTTTGCAAAGTGAATAAATAGTGATTAATACAGAAAGGGGATCTTGAGATGCGCATAAGAAACGAAATTGCGCAAAACAGCGGTTAAAGCCGCTTAGCATAAACGGCTGACATATGGATGGTGAGATAAGTAGGTTGGAATATATCACCTACATTGGGTGAGCTAGCAGGTCTAAGAGACTATGGCTTTTGAAGGTTTGATAATTGAGGCTTTAATATCTACCTAGTAAAAGTTGTTAATTTGATGCCTGTTTCAAACAACCACGAACCCTCGCGCCTGTAATTCTTTAGCGAATTCAGACTGAGTATTTGGCTCGCCGTGAATCAAATGCACCTCTTTCGGTGGAGTCGCGATGCCCTCTATAAATCGGTAGAGATCTTCTTTATCAGCATGGGCAGAATAGCCAGACATGCCATGAATTTGAGCGTTAACCTCAACGTCTTTGTTATCAATAAAAACCTGCATTTCGCCTTGTTGCAGCTCTCGTCCGAGCGTCCCGTGCGCTTGATAGCCAGCTAAAATCACATCGGTTCGTTTATCGGGAAGCAAGGCTGATAAGTAGTTCATTATCCTGCCGCCCTGACACATTCCAGAAGCTGCGACCACAATCGCGGGTTCACCTGTCGACTTGAGGCGATTCACGATTTTCTTGTGCATTCTATGTCCATCAACGGTAATGCACTGCTCAAAAGCGAGTGGGTGGCGTTCCAGTTCAAGACGCTGCTTTGCTTCTTGTCCCCACAACTCTTTAAAGCGTCGGTATGAACGTGTCACTTTCTGAGCCATCGGAGAATCGAGAATAATAGGAATATCGCTACTGAGTTGATGCTCAAAGATCAGGTGCTCGATATCAAACAGCAGTTCCTGAGTTCTGCCGATACTGAAGGCCGGAATTAGAATAACGCCACCGTCGAGCAGTGAACGATCAATGATTGCTTTGAGGCGCTCAGCTCGCGTAGCGATATCATCATGAGTAGTGGTGCCATAAGTGGATTCGATAAACAGATAGTCGGCTTGTCGTGGTGGCTTAGGATCGGGCAGTAGTGGTGTGTTACTTGGGCCCAAATCGCCAGAGAAGACTACCACCTCTTGGTTGGGTAACTTAATCTCGATATAGGCAGAACCTAAGATGTGCCCCGCAGGTTGAAAGCGAGCATACAGAGTATTTGGCCTATCATGATCCTTTCCGTTGTTTTGCTGTTTAGACGTGATTGGAAACCATTCCCCGTAAGGCTTGGGAGTAATTAATGAATGAATCTTTTTGAGTATAAGCTTCGACTGTTTATTACTGAGTCCTTGCAGCTTTAAGCCATCCTCAATCATTAAAGGGGCGAGTTCAGCGGTGGCTTGCGTGCAATAAATCGGTTGGTTAAACCCACTGGCGAGTAACCAAGGTAATCGGCCAATATGATCAATGTGAGTATGGGTCAGCAGCAGAGCGTTGAGGTGGGATGTTTCAAATTCAATATCAAGAGGGCGAGTGTCCGCACCTTGAAGCTTTTTACCTTGAAGATCTAAACCTTGAAAAAGGCCACAATCGATGAGCACCGCTTGGCCTGAATCTCTTAGCTCGTGACAAGATCCTGTGACAGTATGTTTGCCACCATGGTGAATCACTTCCATCGTTTGCTCCCATTGCTCTATAAAGCCGTTAACGCCTGTTTTTATTTTGCGGATAAGCGCCAGCAAGTAAAACAAGAACAATGAGAGTTGCGATCGTTGAGTGTCTTTTTAAGTAACTGAGCGATGACTCAGTGGTTTCGTTGCGAGTTAGTTCGTAGAAGAACGGTCTGAATCCAACTCTGGTTTTTGCTGCGCCTCTAAACGAGCCACTTCGGCATCAAGCTCTGCTATTTTCTCTGCCATGAGTGCGTGACAGCGATTGGCCAGCTCTCTTGCGTCGCTAAGCTTGTATCCGGATACATCGATAGGTTCCAGCATCTCGGTGATCACAATGCCATTATTGGCTCGATTCAAGTCGATCTTATTGTGCGTGGTGCTGGTACACATCGGGGTGATAGGCACACCAGCTTCGATTGCCATTCGGAAAGCGCCCGTTTTGAATGGCAATAGTCCACGCCCTTTACTACGGGTTCCTTCCGGGTAAACCCAAACAGACAGATCTCTCTGATGAATCGCTTCCGCCACTTGTTTGATGGTATCGCGTGCTTTGGACTTATCTTCGCGGTTAATCATGATGTTACCGGTGATCCAATACAGCAGGCCAAAGAAAGGCACGTACAACAAATCGCGCTTGCCCAATGAAACGGTGCGCGGTCTTAGCATTCCTGGATCGGTCACAAAGTCCAATATGCTTTGGTGGTTAGAGATGTAGACGCTGTTTTCTGGTGTTGGGGCATTGTCTAGGCCGCGCTGCACCAGTTTTACACCGATGATCTTTTGGAGTTGGTTGAACCAACGACAGAAAACGTACACATGCTTGGGGTTCTTGGGGCTAAACAAGCAGTAAACAAAAGCACATAGAGTGGTGAAAATAATAAACACCGTAGCCAAAATAATACGAAGAACAGCAAGCACAATTCACTCCTTACTCACCGCAAGATGGCAGTGATTAAATAGTTTTAGATGCTTGAAGTTTTCACTCTATTTAACCGAATTGCAACAATTAACTGTTATAGGGTTCTGTTTTTAGATCTTTATATAAAACAAGGACTAACAATGGGTGTTTGACACGATTATCGAGCTTACACGTGTTCACCAGTAGCGAGGCATGTTCACCAATACTGTTTATTTGGATCCAACTCTTCTACCCATTCAGGATCTTGACGCGACTCTAAATAGAGTTGTAGGCCGTTATAGGACATGAAAGCTGCAGGGCCGCCGAGGTGCTCGAAATAGTCAAAATACTCATCTTCGAGAGCACAAAGGTGGGCTAAATCTTTAACCTTGTTAGCCAGGGCCCACTGAATAGCAAACACAGGCGCTATTGAGCCTGAAATATTCACCTCTTCGACGTTTGGGTTAAACATTGAATTAGCTTGCTCAAGCAGTATCTCTTCTTGTTCAGACTCCTGTTGCAGCACCTCTTCGACGATCTCCGAGCGCTTGGTATTAGAGACATTCTTGTTCAGCTTGGTGATTCGCAGTGCGTAGCTAAACCTTTCTGATGAAACGATGTCGACAAGCTGCGACAACAGCTCTTTGTCTACGCCTGCTGCCTTGGTGAAATAGTCGATACATGAATTGATTGAGGCATAACGAGTACCGTCAAACTCAAAGCCACTGGTTTCGTCGTATACCTCAAGTGGGATGTCATCAACCGACAAAGGCCAGCCTTTATAATCGACGCGTTGTTTGGCGATTTGATACATCTTCCAAGCGCTGCGCCCAAACCCACCGAGCGTCGAACCCGAGAAATCAGAATCAATAAGCTCTTGCTCTGTCCAGTTCTCACCGATGCCAAGGTGCTTAGCGTACTTGTCTATCAGAGTGTGTTTTATCTGATCGCGCACAGACCAAATTGAGGTCAGATTCTTTGAATAGTTAACTCTCGCACACTCATTACAAGCGGGCAGTGCTATCGGTGAATGGCCAATCTTGGCAACTGCCTGTGTTGTCTTAGGAAATTCAACAAGGTTACTGGAAGGTTCACCACAAAACCAACAGGTGTGGCGCAGGTTGAATGGAATGTCTATATACGAGTATGTGGTCATTAGTCTTTTATCGGCTGGGGGTTTGAGGCGAGTTAATCATCTTCAAACAATTATCTCTGTTCGCACGTCAGCTTGCACCTTGTTTGTTTTTGTTTTGCTGACGAGACTGATTCGCCTGATGCACTCATTAGGTGGATATTGATATAAAACAGTCACTAACGATAAATATTGCTCGGTGTGGCTGAACTTACATGAGCTGCTAGCAATCGCCTAAGCTCCCCATTACTATTGAGATAGACTCCTTACTCCAATAGCGCATATGTCCTCATCGATTCCTTTTTACGATAAAAATGCTCACACACTTTGCCAGCAGTACAACTCAGTGACCTTCGAGACGGTGCATAAAAGCTGGCAAGCTTATTGGCCTTTAGTGGGCGATAAAGTACTCGATGTCGGTGCTGGATGCGGTCGTGATGCGCTATGGATGCACAAGGCCGGATCTGATGTTATTGCGATAGAACCAAGTGCTTCATTACGCGAACAAGGCTCGAAATATACAGGCCCAAGTGTTACCTGGATTGATGATTCACTGCCTTCGCTTAGCCGCACTGAAAACCTCGGAATGCGTTTTGACTTGATATTGGTGAGTGCGGTTTGGATGCACTTAGCCCCGTCTCATCGAGAGCGCGCATTTAGAAAGTTGTCTAACTTGCTAGCTCCAAATGGCAAGTTGGTGATCACTCTGCGTCATGGGGAGTTTCAAGACAGTCGACAAGGCTATGAAGTCTCGGTTGAAGAGCTCGAGCGTTTATCAAAAAACAGCGCCTTGTTGGTTCGTCATGTTGATGATAGCCAAGATACATTGAACCGCAGTGAAGTGTGGTGGCAAACCGTGGTGATGACCTTGCCAGACGATGGCTCCGGTGATTTGAACAAGGTGCGCCACATTATTGTGAATGACAACAAGTCGGCCACATACAAGTTGGCTTTGTTGAGAACATTACTGCGAATTGCTGATGCGCATTCAGGCGCTGTGATTGATCGAACTGATGGGAAAATTTCTCTACCAGTGGGCTTGGTTGCTCTGTATTGGGTTAGGCAGTTTAAGCGACTGATTGATATCGACATAGAAGGCGCTGGGATTCAGCAAAATAGCAACACAACGAAGGGACTTGGGTTTGTAAAAGAGGATGGTTGGAATAAACTCAAACACTTAAGTGCTGATGATCTAGCGATAGGCGCTATGTTTCTCGGCGATGAAGCCAAGGCTCTACAAAAGCTATTTTCACAAACTATCAGTACCATTAAATCAGGACCTGTGACTTTCATTTATCAAGGCTCGAAAGACAACCGACTATTCGATATATACCCACCTCACAAACGACGGAAGAGCCGAGAATCACTGGTCATTGATAGTGAGTTCTTAGAAAGTTTTGGTTATTTTACTCTCGATGAAAGCCTGTGGGAGTGCTTTAGAATCTACCACTCGTGGATTGAACCGCTGGTGGTGAATCAATGGGTCATGGAGATGCAGCGTTTCGAGTTGAACCGACAGCGAAGCATTTCACTACAGACTTATCACGACTGCTTGGTATGGATCGATCAAAACCATGATACTCGCGATGTGCGTAAACGTGTCGAGCAACTTAGATCTGATCGTGCCGACATTGTCAGCGTGTGGAGTGGAAAATCATTAAAAAATGAGTATCACGTTGATCACTGTTTGCCTTTCGCTTACTGGCCAAACAACGATAAGTGGAACCTCTTTCCTACTACAAGCAAAGAGAACTTAAGTAAAAGTGATAAAGTTCCTACGGCTGAAAAGCTGCGCTCGTCTAAGTCGAGGATTCTAGAGTGGTGGCAACTCGCTTGGAACGATTCGGCTCATTTTGAACAACAATTCTTTTCAGAAGCCGCGCTTTCGTTACCTAACATCCCTGCGCAGTGTCGAGACTTTGAAGAGGTGTTCGATGCAATGGGCTTGCAGGTACGTGGTGTAAAAAGCAGACTGCTGATTAGTGAGTGGCACTGATCATTAAGTGGGCTAGTTATCCCAAATAACCTTCAACAAACTAATCATCGAGAACATAATGAAATACATCGGAATTGATGGCTGCAAGTCGGGTTGGATCGCTTGGATTGTCTCTGACAATGAGATACCTGCGTTTAAAGTGGTAAACACCCTCGATGAGCTAGCGAGTGATCTTATCGGTTCAACGGCGCTTATCGATATGCCTATTGGTTTTAGTGATGCACAAACTCCAGATCGCTTGTGTGACAAAGCAGCAAGGCGTTTTCTAACCAGCAAACGTGGTTCTTCGGTGTTTCCGGTTCCGTGTCGTGAGGCGGTTTACCAAACCGATTACATTGCGGCGTGCAGTGCCAATGTGGAGCAGCTTGATAAGAAGTTTTCTAAACAGACTTGGGGAATTGTGCCCAAGATTCGCGAGCTTGATGAGCTCATTGAAACTCATCCCAATCTTTCTATCAGGGAATCACATCCTGAAGTGGTGTTTGCAGCATTGAAAGACGAACCGCTGACGTTTTCAAAACGAACGCAAGAAGGCAAAGAGGAACGGCTTTCTATTATTCAGCAGCTATCCCCTCAATGGTGTGACCGCTTGTCGTTGGCCATTTCAAATACCAAACGTAAAGACGCCGCGATAGACGATATTTACGATGCGTTCGTACTTATGTTAGTTGCCTATTACGCTCCGCAATTATCGACCTTACCTGAACTTTCTGATGTTGGTGGAGAAGCTGACAAGGATCAGAACGGACGAGTTAGAGAGATTGTTTACTGGAACAAAACACGCTAACAAAGCGTGCGCTCAACTTGGCTTAATATGCTATTTTCCAACATCTGCTACTTTTCACTCTTACTATTTTGAGTTTTTGATATGAAACGTTTTATTGTCGGCTGTCTGGCCACTGTGCTCAGTGCAGTGAGTTATGCCCAAGTCGCTCCTATATCTCAATGGCAATGCGACATGATGAAAAAGAACAATGTCTTGAGTAGTGGTGCGCCCGTTGGTTGTGAGCGACTATCCAAAGTGGATTTCGATTTCATTAGTTTCAAAGGGGAAACGCAACAGGGCAATATGATCGTGCTTGATGTTATTGCGCCTGCTGTTGAACAAATCTTTTCAGAGCTCAAACAGCGCAATTTTCCTCTTCATTCCGCTCGCCTAATGCGTGAATTCAGAGGTGATGATAGCGCCTCAATGGATGCGAACAACAGCAGCGCCTTTAACGCTCGTCCTATTACAGGCGGAGGAGGTTGGTCGAAACATGCCTATGGTGTGGCAATCGACATCAACCCAGTTCAAAACCCTTTCTTAGAGTTTGATAGCAACGGAAGAATCACGGTAAAGCCTTCACAATCTGCGACTCGTTATGTGAACCGTACTCGTTTTCGTGCTCGTGATGAAATTGAACGCCGCGGCATGGCTGAAGATGTGGTGGAGCTGTTTGCCCATCACGGATTTATGATCTGGGGAGGGGATTGGAATAGCCCAATCGATACTCAGCATTTTGAGGTTGGATCAAGAAAGTTCGTTAACCAACTGCTCTCTAAACCACAACCTGAAGCCGAGGTGTTATTTGAGCGCTACGTCAAATCTTATCGACAGTGCTATCTCAAAAATAAAGGTGAGGACGCAGAAAAAGCTCGAGCTATCTGTGCAAAGAAAACAGTCGGGACTTTTTAGTGCTATGTTTATCTAGAACCGTTTGTGTTTTAGCAAGTTAAACTCGCTTCAGGTGTGTTTTGAATAGCTAAGGTCAGCGCTCGTCGTTGGCCTTTTTTGTATTCATTTCTTCAATAGAACACCGAGCATTGAAAAGGTTATTGGGTATCCATTAGTCAATAATCGATAAGCGAATGCAGCGCAAAGTCATCGGTTTGTCATTTAAAAACTCATAGCGTTAACGTTATGTGAGAACCATTGCTGGTGGGGGAACTCTTCGCGCAAACGCCAGTATTATTAGTGAACTGATCACAACGGACCAACTAATGAAAAAGATACCTTTGGCTCTAACTCTTTTAAGCACTCTACTTTTTTCACAATACACTTTGGCTACTGACACTTCACCTACCACTCAAAATCCCACTTACGAACTCGATGGTAAGTCGGTATTAGGTCGCACTGAGAACGTGTACCTATCTAGCGTTCAAGGGCTAAAAGACGTTCCTTTCATTGGTAAAATTGATACCGGTGCGGAAACCACTTCTATGCATGCTGAAGACATTCATGTGAAGAGCTCTAATCCCGATTACCAAAATCTCAAAGACCAAGAGTTGATGGCGGCGTTAACCGAAGACCTGTTGAACAATTCCGATGTTGATTACGATGATTGGGATGGCAGTACCTTTGCGAAATATGAGGCTGTGGTGTCTTTTAAGGTTCAAAACCCGCGGACGGGAGACATGGTATTAATCGAAGCGCCTTTAGAGCGTGTCAGCATGATACGCAGCCGCACCAGCAGCACGCCTTTGCTTCGCCCTACCGTAAAAATGTCGCTTACCATTGCAGACCAAGAGCTAAAAACAGACGTTAACCTGACCGACAGAAGCCACTTCTCTGCGCCAGTATTGATCGGAAAAACCTTCCTTGCGGACAACGCTCTGGTCTTTGCTGGTTATGACTACTTGCAAGAGCAAGAAAACGCAACGGTGGTAGGCCGTAAAGAGGTGGTTTCTATCTCGGGAATGGCGATAAATGCGACTTTCTCTTTAAAGAACCGCTACAGCATTTTGCATGCAAAAGACATCGACATAGACAAAAAGAACAAAGAAGTGACGTTTGATATGTTCGACAACGGCGGCAAGCAAAAAGAGATGACATTGCCGTTGGTTCGTATGTTAAGCGTGAGCGGTAAGAAGAGACCTTTGGTGTATGTGCCTGTTCAACTCGATGAAAACACCACAAAAGACGTTCTGGTGTACCTACGTGAGCGCTCGAGTAGTGAGTCGCAGTTGAGATTTGGAACCAACACCGCCAGCGAGCTCTTCATGATAGACACCAGTGCTGAGAATATTTTATCAGAAGGTTCAGAGAGCTTTAGTGATGTTGCTAAAAAGAGTGAACCTTTGGTTATTTCTCCAGAAGAGGACATCACCCTTGATGACTTCCCTCTAAAGGCCGTTGCCTCATTCACTGTCAACACGCCTTTGTTGAAGGTCGACAGTTTTGAAATGACAGGTAAAGGCAAAGATGCCTCCGTTGAATTTTACCTTACGGATGTAAACGGTGAGAAGCAGAAGGTGACCAAGCCAATTATTAAGAAGCTTAAAGTCGGTGATGATACTCGTCCGGTAGTGAGTGGTGAGTTTGCGGTCTCTGGAAACGTTCGTACGCAAGAGTTTGCCATCGACGTGCTCAATACAAATGAGAAAGAAGCGTACTTTATTTTAGGCAAGAAGATGGCAAAAGAAGGCGTTTACGTTAATACACGTTCTGATTACCTTCTGAAGGCTGAACCTTTGTTTAAAGTAGGGCACATCGAAGTCGTTGAAGTGAACGGCATGAAGTTCCCGGCCAAGCTCGACACAGGTGCCGATGTAAGCTCAATGAACGCAGTCAACATCAAACGATTTAAGAAAGACGGCCAAGACATGGTGAGTTTTACCTATCAAAACAACCAAGGCGATAAGCAAGATTTCACCAAGCCAGTGATTGATGTAATGCGTATCAAAGCCAAGAAAGGCGAGAAGGTGAACATTCGCCCTGTGGTAGAAATGAAGGTTAAGCTCGGAGACCTAGAGAAAGAGGTGAGGGTAAACCTTCAAGACCGTTCTCGCTTCGAATACAGCATGATCCTAGGTAAGAACTTCTTGAAGCACGGCGCAGTAGTGAGCAGCGATGAAGATTACTTGTTAGGTGATATGGAGTAACCCCTAAACTTATCTAAGTTCGTAGCAGAACAGATCTAAACAGCCACACATTTCATTAATGGGATGTGTGGCTTTTTGTTGATTGTTAATTGATGATTGTTGCCGTGACAATATTTCAAGTAATCGTTTGTTTTTACTCAAGAGACAGATCGACTAGACTACAATGAAGTGGAATTCACTTTAATTTTTAAAACATCGTATTCGGCAGGCGAGTAAATCGTGCTGTCGGATCGAGAGAGAGAGCATGTCAAAAGCAGAAAAATCTTCGCGTAAGCTTAGTTTAATTATTATTTCGGTTATTTTAGTAGTGTGGCTTTACAGTTTGTGGGCCGACCGCGTCACACCAATGACGGGGATCGCCCGTGTTCACTCTTATATTGTGCGTATTGCTCCTGAAGTTTCTGGCAATATCACGTCTGTGCAAACTGAAAATAATCAGGTCGTTGAAACGAACCAAGTGTTGTTTGAAATTGATGCTCGAAACTATCAGATCAGTTTGCGTTCCGCTGAAGCGAATCTTGCTCAAGTAGGCCAAAATATTGGCGCAAGCACAGCGGCGGTTAACGTTGCACAAGCGAAAGTGACCGAGGCGGTTGCGGCTCGGGATAATTCTCGAGAGCAAGCGAGTCGAGTGAGTGAACTCGCCAGTAAAGGGCTGGTTAGCCGCTCTGAATTAGACAACGCCATAGAGAATCGTGATCGTGCTGAAGCGTCATTGAAAGCCGCAGAAGCCTCTTTGGTTCAGGCAAAACAAGCGTTAGGGCCAGAAGGGAGTGATAATCCACAAGTGTTGGCGGCGATTGCAGCCCTTGAGCAGGCTCAGCTCAACTTACAGAAAACCCAAGTGATGGCTCCTTCTCATGGCGTGGTGAGTAACCTACAACTGACGGTAGGCCAGCGAGCAACCGCAGGCTCACCTGTTTTGACCTTTGTTGATCCGCGAGAGGTGTGGATATCTGCGTTATACAGAGAAAACTCGCTAGAGCATATACAAGTCGGGCAAAGAGTTGAGATCGTATTGGATGCGTTACCGGGGCGAGTGCTATACGGCACGGTTGATAGCATTGGTTGGGGAACGGGTGGCAGTAATAGCACTGACCAAGAGACTGGCTTTTTAAATTCAGACACCAATTCTATTGCCGCGCAGCGCTACCCAGTCAATATTGTGTTTGATCATGGTGAGGTTCCAAGCAACATTCGTTTTGGTTCACAAGCCACAGTGGCTGTCATGACAGAGCAAAGTACCCCAGGTGAGTGGCTTGCTCAGCTTTGGATGAGAATTCTAAGCGTGTGGACTTATGTTTCATAGCTCAGCTAACTCCATTATTCGATTGGTGTTGCTGCCGCTTTCGCTATTGTTCTACCATCAACAAAGTGGGCAGATACTCGCTGTTTTGTCGCCCATATTTGTTGTGATGTTCATGACATTGATGCCATCCAAACCACCGATTAATTTAATATTAAAGGTGATTGTTGCATTAATCTTAATCAGCTTTGGTGTGGTGTTTTTTGGTAGTGTATTGGTCGACTCGCCAACCGGTTTTGTCCTCTATTGCTGGCTATTGCTGTTCTGGAGTTATCAGCGTAGCCATCAGAATACAAAAGATATCATCGCGACACTGACCATTATCGTGGTCATCGTGATGGTGGTGGTCAACAAGCAGATGCATCTCCCAATGGCGGGATTGCCCCTATTGTTCTTTGAAAAGCTGGTGATAGCTTTGATCGTCACTTACTTGGGGTTCTGGTTGTTCCCGGGGGATGAAGTGAATGTCCTTCCGACTGCGGCCGTTTCCGATGCGCCCACTACTGGTGACTATATCATGGTTGCATTTAAAGCGACCGCGGTTGTGGTTGTGCTGGCGATTTTGGTAGGAAATTCGGTGTCACAAACGATGTTGATTGCGATTACGCTTGGCAGTATGTTGAAAAGCCCATCGAATCACGACCACCGTACATTCAGCCGAAACAAGCTTGTCACCACTGGCGTTGGCATTCTGTTTACGTTACCTGTGATGATCATGATGGTGTCAGGCGCTCCAATCTTGGTTATTTATGGCGTGAGTTTGGTGTGTGGTTTGCAACTTGCGTGTTTTGCTATCAGGCGGCAGGCGAATCTGACGATTTATCAGCTCTTGTTTACTAATTTTACGACCTTGGCTTATCAGATCATCAGCCACCCAGGATCTGCGTCCCTCTCGGCACAAATGACACGTCTATTTGCCATTGTTTGTGCAGTCATGGTTGGCGCAGTGGTACTGGGCTTTCTCAGCAGTAATACTAATCATAGTCATACCGATCACAGTAAGTGATTAATATTTATAAGTAATAATAAGGGGATAGCTCTGCCGAGTTATCCCCTTTTCACAATATGGGTTAACGACTCAAATGCCATCAGTAAAGAGCCATTTGATGAAGTGACGTGTTACTTCAATAGTCTGACTAACAAAGCGCCCGGTTCACGCATCGGATCTTGATTGACACTGAGTACATAGCCATCAGCAGGGGCGTAATAACGTTGTTTCTCAGAACCAAAACTATCATATTGAATTGAAATCAATTGTTTTGATTGTACTGATTCACTGACCTTAACTTGAGGGAGAGCGAAACCACCGACATTGGCTCTAATGGTCACCGTTTCTTTGCCTTCAAAGCAGGCATAGTGAGGCTGATCTATCTTTGTAGAGATGATATTTTCCGAGTGCAGGATATTCATCACGCCATTCACTGAACGCTCAATGAGGTCGGGTTGTAAAACCTTTCCAGAACCAACCTCGACGGTGATAGCGGGCGTACCACTTTTATTGAGCTGCGTTTCTAAAACGCCATCATCACCTGGATCATCAAAAATACAGTCAGGATTGATCAATCGAGCCATTTTGATTGCTGCGGGGATTCGATAATCGGCAAAGACATACAAAGGATACTCTGCTCCGCGAGTTTGGGTATGCAGATCGATAGCAAGATCCGCATTATGGCTGAGTAGGTTCTGCCAAATTGAATGTGTAAAACGTTGTGAGGCATCACCGTTCGGGTTTCCAGGGAATATACGGTTAAGGTTTGCTGGGGATGCATCCGGATCCGATGAAATAAAATCTCGGCTGTGCATCAACATACCTGACACATTAATCATCGGAATAATGATGACTGTGCCGTGTATCTCCTCGTTTACGAGCTTTTGAATGACCTTCTGTGCGGTAATAACTCCATTTAATTCATCACCATGAACGCCTGCCGTTACCATTATTTTGCGAGCATTTTGACTTTGCTCACCGCGATAGACGACCACAGGTAAATGATGATTTTGACCAACACCGTTAGTTTGTGCCTCAAACCAGAAACGATGGCATCCCATCGGTAAGTCATCAACATTGAGTTGAGATATTACAGGGTGTCCATTTAGAACATCATTGGTATAAGTAGTTTTTCTCACACTAGTTTCCTTTGTCTCTGGTTCACAATCTATTCTGAGTCTGTGTTGGATGATTGTTATTGAAAGCTGTGATTAAAAATGGGCAGTAAACTGCCCATTGAGATACACGTAAATATTGAAAGGCGCTGTTATGCAAAACCCAGCAGGTGAGCCGCAACAATAATAACGCTCGACAAGCAGAATAGCAGCACGATAAAGCGCCAGCAGAATTTTGCCCAATCACCCCAGTCAATGCGGCATACACCTAGTGTTGCCATCAAAGAAGCTGATGTTGGGACGATGATATTGGTAAAGCCATCACCTAGCTGGAATGCTAAAACCGCGACTTGACGAGTCACACCTGCTAAATCGGCGAGTGGCGCCATTAATGGCATCGTTAGAGCTGCCTGCCCTGATCCTGACGTTACAAAGAAGTTGAAAATAGCTTGGAAGGCGAACATCAGCCAAGCAGCCATCGCTTCTGGCAATGCACTAATCACACCGCCCGCACTGCTTAAGATTGAATTCAGTACGCTTGGCTCGGTTGCATCGCTGCCGCCGCCTAAAATCAGCAAGATACCTTTAGCACTACCCACAAGAATAGCGGGCGCTAGCATCACACTTGCGCCTTCCTTAAATGAATCGGCCATGTCGTTGATGGTCATATCATTTAATCGGAAAATAACACCGATTAAGCCAGCAACAAATCCCATAGTGAAAAACTGAGAGGCAATTTCAGGAATGTACCATGCGTGAACCACTACACCCCAAATAACCCAGGTCATGCTCGCTATCACGGTGAGAATCACCAACGTATCGCCGATATTCCAACGTGATTGAGTCAAGTCTCCTTGTTGCTTCTTGAAGTAAACATCACCAGCTTTACTGTAAGATTTCGAAGGGTCTTTCTTTACCGAATTCGCATACCACATCGTAAAAGCGATGCCGAGCGCGGTGAAGAAAACCCATAGAGCGATACGCACCGATGCCCCAGATAAGACAGGTACACCAGCAATGCCTTGGGCAACAGCAACAGAAAATGGGTTCATCCAAGAAGCAGCAAAACCAATCTGAGTCGCTACGTACGTCACCATTACCGTAGTAATACCATCATAGCCAATACGTACCATTAGCGGCACGATAATAATGGCAAAGGCGACGGCTTCTTCACCCATACCAAATACAGCCCCACCGAGCGAGAACAGTGCAAATAATACTGGAATGAAAAGAGATTGACTGCCCTTGGTTTTGTCTATGAGACGCAAGATACCGTTATCAATAGTACCTGTGCGCATCACAATGCCGAAAGCACCGCCAATCACAAGCATAAACATGATAACGCCGATTGCTGAACCCCACTTAGATCCAGACACTAAACCTTCAAATACGAAGTTCATTAAGCCGATATCACCACCGCTGGCGAATAGTCCGACAGTATTGTAAATCGGGTTGCCTTGGGGGTCGGTGTGATAGGCAAATGAAGCTGGATCTAGAACGGTACGAGTTTTCTCTGCACCATCAGAAACATAGCTGATGTCTTGTGTTTCAAACATGCCTGCAGGTATGACATATGTCATTGCAGTCGCAAGCAACGCGATAAAGAAAATTAGCACCAGAGTATCTGGCATTTTCCATGTCTTATTTTGGATGGTATCCGATGTTGTGGTTGTCGTGCTCATTGTCAGTTTTTAGCTATAATTAAGATTGGCATAAAATATCACTAATTAAGCATATAATGTCAATTTTAAGTTGGTTTTTGGCTTGTTTGGTGGTGTTATGTTCTTGTTTTTGCGTGGCATGATGGTTTTTATTTTTAACTTGTTATTGCCTGGTTTTATTTAGAGGTAAAAAGTCCTAGCTCAGGTGCTTTTTAAGCAGTGCGGTAAGTTTCATAGAGCGACTCTGGATATATAAAAAACTATACCTTATGAGACTGTATCTAAGGTTGTCTCAAAAGCATTGACTTAGAGTTTTGATACATGTAATCCTGTAAGTGTTAAGAGGTTTTGAGACACTAGGAGTAAGCATGGCGAACGTAGGTTACATTCGAGTTAGTACAGCAGAGCAGTCCACCAGCAGACAGTTAGCAGATGTGAAACTGGATAAGGTGTTCGAGGAAAAGGTATCAGCTAAGACAGTAGACAGACCACAGCTACAGGCGTGCTTGGATTATGTCAGGGATGGTGATGTGCTGCATGTTCACAGCCTAGACCGTATCTGTCGTAGCGGTGCAGGTGATGCTGTAGGGCTGGTGGAGCAGATGAACCAGAAAGGTGTATCGGTACAGTTCCACAAGGAAGGAATGAGATTCGATGGTGTAATGAGTGCAGCGCAGAAAGGTGTACTAGGGATACTCGCAGCAGTGGCACAGATGGAAAGGGAATTGATTAAAGAGCGTCAGGCTGAGGGGATAGCAGCAGCGAAGGCAGCTGGTAAACACATAGGTAGACCGAAAGCACAGGTGACGAAAGAGGATGTGCAGAAGCTATTGGATAACGGTGTACCTAAAGCTAAAGCAGCCAAGGAGTTAGGAATAGGTCGTGCGACACTGTATCGGCTCCTTGACGCTAGAGAGTATTAAGCTGGTTTAAACTCTCTTCTCACGCTCTTGAGGTACATGAGTTCCGCTGGAGTGGAGTCGGATGATTGGCGTATTAGTTTTGGTGCAATTCCTATTGCTGCACCAGCTAAGCCAGCTTTTAACGGGTCAAAACCAAATTGCGATGCTGTACCTAGTGCAGCAAGAGTTAAGCCTAGGATACCAGTTGTATCTGAAATCACAGAGCGAAGGCTATCGACACTAATGTCTATTTTGGACTGTTCTAAGGTGCGATTGACATCTCTAATGGAAGCTTCCAGCTTAATCATTGCGGTATTTTTTGCTCTAGGTATGTCACCAGCAGTTAGCACTGACTGGTAGAGTTCATCTAGGTAACTACGGAACGCGAGCAGTTCATCATGATGCTTGTACTTAAATTCAAGTATAGAATCGAAGTGTGTGCTAACAGTAGGGACGGGTAGTAAACCGTGAAGCTCCAGTTCAATACTCTCTTTATCTACAGGAGTTGTGGTGAGAATGCTATCCGAGATTTGAGCCTTAGACCATAAGCCTGGATGTGCTTCATTGAGCTGTTTAAAAATTGCTTCATGTGAAGCAAGGATTTCATCTCCAGCCTTTTTGCTTAGGGTTACATCAGTGCAATCAACAATCTCAGCAGTCATAAAGTTAGATACATTAATCACACTGCTTTGTTCCATGCGCATTCCAAGCGAGCGAGGTTTTTCTCCATGTCGAGTTCGTTGTAACGCACCAGCTTTTTCTAGTTCTTGGAACTGCCAGCAATCAAACTCTATCGAGGAGCATTTAGGAACTTCAATCTTATCCCAATAAAGTAGGTACTTACGTAACTCAAAATCATCAGTAGCAGAACGAAATAAAGCCCCACCTGTTTCTGGATACTCAAATTGAGGAGATAGAACAATACCTATTTCCATTGATAATCGCCTTACACTCAGATAGTTAGGTTATTATGATAATGCAAGGTGTTGAATAGGGGAAAGGAAGAGAATAGACTTTATGAAGTGTGGCACTTTACTGTGGCACCCATACAAAAACAGCGCTATCCCAAAAGGCGCTAACCTATTGAAATAACGCTGTTTCCAAACGTTTGGTGGAGCTGGCGGGAGTCGCCTTCAACTGCCTTAAAAAACAGTGACTTCAATAGGTTAGGGTGTTTGTGGTTTTTGAGATTAACCCTTTAGTACCTCATCTTAGTACCATATAAGGCCAGTATCAAGATGGAAGTCTATTATCCTAAATTAAGGACGCCAGTTCAGCTCCCTGTTTGGGAGTTGAACTCGTGTCTTGTTTTTAGAGTTAGTTGAGCTACTTTTTATGGGCTTTCCCAATAGGGGGAGCGGTTTATCATGATATCCAACTTTCTGTTCTCTTAGAAAATATTGAAAAGCTCCGCGTGTGCCAGTGATTGCGAACAGTACCCTCCAAATCAGAATGAAATTTAGTATCACAAAATAATCTTAATCGACAACGTTTTATTTGCATGGTTTATCAAAAAATCATTTAGAAACAAATATTTGCAAATTTATTTTTGTGTCACTGTGTAACTATAAATTAATATACACCCAATGTTTAATTCTAATAGTTGGTATCAAATTATTAGGTGTCCGCAACATACATTGAAAGGTAAAAAATGAAAAAGTACATCCTCTTATTATTAAGCTGTATAGTCATTTCTGGCTGCGACGACGATGATAAGGAAAAAACACTTTCAGAATCAGAAATCTCAGCACTTGTTGAGTGCACTAACCTAGCAGAAGGCTATCCTTGTACTAGAAACGTATATGGCTCTTGGGGTTATCTTATTTCAGATGATTATAGAGAATTTTGCAGCTCCAAGTTTTGTTTTGCTGATGGCAGTGCATCACCAGAATACCCTGCTCTAACTAGGTTTAGAGATACTGGTGAGCTTATACCTGTTTATTATTTAGACGCAAAAGACCCTCGCTTTGAGTACGCCTTAAACAAAGCTGAAGAGATCATTGGGTATCAAATATTTGATAGAAAAGGAATTGTCTCACTTGAAATAGAAAGAGATGATCCATTTTTTGAGATCGACTACTCAGATATGCCTACAGATTGGGGATTCATTTGGAGCCAAGGAACAGTATTAGGAAGCTGTAGTGCGGGGACAGTTTCAAACGCGCCATACAGTAACAGCCTTGCTTCTTATGCTGTAGGCAACGATTATGGTATAGATAAAACCAAGTGGAATGGGGGGTATGCATGGATAAGTATTGATAGTGAATCCCCTGCTGATCCGGGTTGTACGACAATCGCGAGTAATGACGTGAGTTTACATGAGCTTGCGCATGCTCTGGGAATGGGTAATCACTTTGACGGGTTCGGAAACGGCCCTGCGTTTGATAAAAATGCAGAGCGAGTTTTACGCACTATGTACAGTAAGCAAAATCCCGCTGGCCAACCATTTGATTCGTTGAATATTGAACCATAGTTATAAACAACTATTTTGTTTAAGTAACAACGCTAATTAGGGAAGGCTATTGTCGACCGAAAGGTCACAGCAGCCTCCTTTCTAAAGCCACTCACACTTTGTCATCTTAGCTTGGGATGTGTTTTCTTAGCTGATACCTGTATGTTCTTATCTAACAGCTCAAAAATAGCCTCTGAATTAAGCATGTTGGAGAGTTCTTCCTCTACAGTGAGTTGATAGTCATAGATTAGCTGCGCTCTAGTCGGTTCCTCTAACTTACACTCAGTTAACTGGATTCAGCTCCCTGTTTGGGAGTTGAACCGAAGTTTGAACTTTACATTTACACCTTCTTTTTCTTCTGTCGAGCAACACGCTCAGCCATTGCCACTTGAAATTTTTTGGTTTTCTCGACTCTTGCTATAAGAGTGCGTTTATAAGCTTTAATTTTCCCTGCATCTTGTTCTTTTCCTTCAAGGAAGTTTTTTATCATAGAGTCAGTCCAGTTGTGGCACTGCTTTAATCCAGTTTTTGAAATCCATGTTTTGTGCCAGATTTGGCTAAGGTGTTCACGCTGTTGGTGACCATAGTGACGTCGTTCTGATTCCGAGTAGCGGTGCCACTTTCCGTTGTAATAAGGCATAAGTTCTATTTTACTTAATTGCTCTTGCCCGATTACTTCGTTTGAGGCTGAGGCTGAGGCTGAAGTTGCTATAGACATTATTTATCCTTTTTTACTTAATTAATGCGTCTTCAATTAATGTAAGTAAAAGGGGGGATGGCTGTAAATGCCGCACTTCTTCACTGTAAGTTGTTGTTTTTCATTGGGAAAACATAAATCAAGAAATATTCCCTTTACTGATTTTGTTAACTATCTGTTTTGTAAGGATTTTGTGGTGAAATTTGGGCGTGAAATCACGCCCAAAACTAAGGCTTTTTTACGATTTACCCGATTTTCTTAGGTTGGTGGCGTTATATTGAGCAATTTTACAATTGCTTCTATCTCAATCAGGTTAATTACCTCTTGAAGCTGACTAACATCTAGCTCTTTTCCGTAACGATCGTAGGTAATGTTGTTTAAGGTGTGGCCTAAGATTGCACCAGCGGCAATATGTGAAACCTGCTTTCGTTTGAACTGCGTAGCAACGGTATGCCTAAAAGAATGGAAATCATGGCCTCTACTAAAGCCGAGCTTGGTTTTAAATCGGCCATACCACTTAGAGGCGGCGCCACCAAAACCATCTCGTGAGTCCTTCAGCTCAGGAAAAACACGTTCGTGTTTAACTGAATGCAGGTAATCAATGAAGCCTAGTTCTATTAATTGTCGGTGAATTGGAATCACACGACGGCTCGTTAAGTTTTTGAGTTTCTGCCCTTCGTACTTGTCATCGATTTCAATAACCCATATCCCATCGCCGTTGGCGAACGTCCGATTTGTAAAGCTGGCAGAGTTCATTCAGTCTGGCACCCGTTAGACTTGCAAGAAGTGGTAGCCAATAGTAGTAGGGGTGTTTGAACTGTCGCTTAGTATGAATCTCGGAACTAAAGATTTTTTGTAAGTCTGTTTTCGTATATGCGTTTTTGGCTTCACTGTCTTTGCGCTGTTTTCGAAAGCGGATTTCTTTGAATGTGTTGATATCGGTGAGTTCGTTTAAGAGACACCACTCGAAGAAGCCTGACATTTTTTGGCAGTAATCTTTTACGGACTCTTCGCTCAGTGTCGGCATATCAAGGCTCTTATTGAGTTCAATCGCTCCCTTTGCCGTTAGCCCCTTAAATTGGGCGTGCTTTCTCATATTTACGGGATACATTCGTAAGAGGCGCACTGCATCCTCGGCATTACCTCTCCGTATATCGGTAAGGCTTGCCTTTCCTATTAACCCTAGAGCGGTTTGGCACTTAGCTTTCAGCATTCCGACGGCCTTTGGCGATATATGTTGGGCTTTGTAGAGACAAAAGCGTTCCAGTATCTTTTCAGGAGACAGCGTTTTAGTTTGTTTGGCTTTCGTTGCGGTGTGTGTTTTATCTTGGTTGAGAGGTTTTACTTGAGGTGATGTTG
Source organism: Vibrio sp. 10N.247.311.12 (assembly GCF_041467515.1). Classification (NCBI taxonomy): domain Bacteria; kingdom Pseudomonadati; phylum Pseudomonadota; class Gammaproteobacteria; order Vibrionales; family Vibrionaceae; genus Vibrio; species Vibrio sp. 10N.247.311.12. Next base: position 4,739 of record NZ_JBFSUV010000061.1, on the reverse strand, counting down.
CGTTGGTAGTTGGCGCTAAAATGGTACGACGAACCTGTATCTCTAGCTCTAACGCCAAAAGAATAGCTTTGTCTTTGTTGGATGTTTTCAGCGAGCGCTTGATCTCATGGAATCCATTAAACCGATGTCGATGCTCAGAGGGGATCTGATATCGGAACTGCCAAATACCGGATTTCGAGATAGATAAATAGTGCATGCTTTAGTACCAAAACGTAGTACAAACAGCCTAATATCGAAGTTTTAGATACAAAAAGGGCGGTAAATCAGTGACTTACCGCCCTTTCCAAACGTTTGGTGGAGCTGGCGGGAGTTGAACCCGCGTCCAAAAATCATTCATCATTGGTACTACATGCTTAGTCGATCTTTAATTTCACCAGCAACCTGCGAACCGACACGCTAGTTAAAGGCTAACCTGAATTATAATTCGCGCTTTTCCTCTCAGGTGGGAGAAGCCACGCTAGCTAGTTTGGGTTTGATCTCTTATTGGTCCCCGTCTTACGAGCGGAAGCTAGGGTAAGAGAGCTCTGAGCAGGTTATTAAGCTGCTAGTGCGTAGTTTTCGTCGTTTGCGACTATTTTTTTGCGGCTTTTAACGTGGCCAACCGCCCCACGGCATGCACCTCAGACTTCAAAATTCCTGTCGAATCCTAAATCAGCCCCAAGTGTTATTTGCATAGTACCAGAAAAGCTTACCCTGTCTAGCACTGTGCGTTTAAGTGCTTAAAATTAACGCAAATTACTCTTCATAATTCGTGCTTTATCTCTCGCCCAATCTTTTTCTTTCATATCAGTACGTTTATCGTGCAGCTTTTTACCTTTCGCTACGCCAACTTTAATCTTCGCCCAAGAGCGAGACCAGTAAAGTGCGGTTGCGACAAGCGTCATGCCTTCACGGTTAATACGACCGATAAGGTTGTCGAGTTCTTTTCTCGACATTAATAGTTTACGGATACGTGTTGGGTTCGCCACGATATGAGTACTCGCTTGAGTTAGCGGAGTAATCGTCATACCACTGATGAATGCTTCGCCATCTCGGATGTATACGTAGCTTTCTGCGATATTGGTTTTGCCTTCACGTAGGGATTTTACTTCCCAGCCTTGTAGCTCAAGCCCCGCTTCTATCTCATCATCGATGAAATATTCGTGGCGAGCTTTCTTATTAAGCGCAATGGTATTACTACCGGCTTTTGATTTTGATTTATTCTTTGCCATAATGGCCTCATTATACGGAATGCGCCCTAGATGGGGAATCCTTTTTATTTGCGCTCTGGCCCAATACAATTAAAATTGCAGTTTGTGTTAATGTAACGCTGTCTTTAACAGGAGTCTATATGCCAAAGGTTACTCGTTCAGCATTAGTGTCTTTTAGTGCCGACCAGATGTTCAGCTTGGTCAATGATGTTGCTCGTTATCCTGAGTTTTTGCCAGGATGTTCTGGTTCTCGTGTGATCGAATCTTCGGATTCCGCGATGGTGGCTTCGGTTGATGTCTCTAAAGCTGGTATCAGTAAAACATTCACTACGTCGAATCGAATGGCGGATGGTGCTGAAATTTTAATGGAGCTGGTAGATGGCCCGTTTAAGAAGCTGGAGGGGGGCTGGTATTTTACTCCGCTCGATGAGCAAGCGTGTAAGGTTGAGCTTAAGTTGGAGTTTGAATTCTCTAGCCGAATGATTGAAATGGCATTTGGTAAGGTTTTCAATGAGCTGACGAGCAATATGGTCAGTGCTTTTACTCAACGCGCGAAACAGGTTTACTAAGCCATGACTATTGAATCAGATATGATCCACGTAGAGGTTGTGTTTGCGCTTCCGCACGAACAGCGTGTGTTTACCTTGGTGGTGAACAAAAACGCGACTGTGGAAGAGATTATTGCGCAGTCTGGTGTTTTGGAACTGTATCCAGAAATCGACTTAGCGAAAAATAAGGTTGGCGTGTTCAGCCGTAACGTTAAGCTAGATGCGACGGTTCGTGATAAAGACCGTATCGAAATCTACCGTGCACTGTTAGCCGATCCAAAAGAGATTCGCCGTAAGCGTGCTGAACAAGCGAAAGCGGCGGCTAAATCGTAATACCAAACAAATTTGAATGATAAAGAAGCTCGCATTAGCGAGCTTTTTTTCATCTGTTTGTTAGACAATACAGTCTACAGTCTCATTTGTTAGCAGATATTAAAAAGCCTGCTCATATGAGCAGGCTTTTGCGATTCTTGCTTTTGACTGGAAAGCTTTGTTAGTTGAAAGCTAGCGAAGGCTTTCGAAGAATTCATCACTGGCTTCAAAATCACCATTGATCGTCACTAAGGTGCCCGTTGCATCAAAGTTAACAACAAGATTTTTTTGAATCGAGTCTTCATGGCCTTTTGTGTGGTGGTAAATGTAGTACCACGTATCTGGGTAGCCATTTTCGATAAGCATAGGTGAGCCCATAACGTAACGAACTTGTGTTTTTGTCATGCCAAACTTGAGCTGATCGACAGCTTCCTGTTCAACATAGTTACCCTGATTGATGTCAATTCGATAAACCAACTTCTCTAATAGAGAGCAACCGGTCAACATTGTTAGTGCAAGTGGAACTGCAACTAACCACTTTTTAATTCGCATAGTTTGAGATCTTTCTTCGCTAAAATACTGCCTGATAATAAACAAGCTCCAGCAAGAAGTAAAAAGCTCCTTGCGCTTTGAGCTTGTTATGACTGGCAATTTTGAATTAAGTTGCAAAATTGCCAAGAATTTTCGGTAAATTATCAGAAAGTTGCTGAATATGTAACCTATGCTGCGATTAATAACTCTTTTGCATTGGCAAGCGTCGATTCGGTAATCTGGCTGCCACCAAGCAGTCGAGCAAGCTCTGAAACGCGTTGTTGCTCATCAAGCGTGTGCATTTGAGTCTCGGTTTTACCTGATTTCGTGTTCTTCGCTACAAAAAGTTGTTGGTGACCGCAACCGGCAACTTGAGGTAAGTGAGTCACGCACATAACTTGTGTCGATTCGCCCAGCTTACGTAGCATTTTTCCGACAACCGCAGCGGTTGGTCCACTGATACCCACATCGACTTCATCGAAAATCAGGCTTGGTGTATCCACTTTTTGCGCTGTGATCACCTGAATCGCCAGTGAGATTCGTGATAACTCACCACCAGAGGCCACTTTCGCAATCGGCTGCATCGGTTGGCCTGGGTTGGTCGAAACAATGAAGGTCACGTTATCCATACCCAATGGAGAAGGGTGTGTGTTGGTGTTGTTCACTTCAATGGCAAACTGCGCTTTTTCCATGCTCAGTTCGTGCATGCTTTGCGTGATCAGCTTGTTGAGCTCTTTTGCGTAACGAGTTCGAGATTTATGAAGCTTCTCTGATTTAGCAACGAACGATTGGTATTGGTTTTCCACCTCGTTTGCCAGTTCTTCTAATTTTTCATCAGAGCAATCAAGCGCTTCAACTTGTTGTAGTAAGTCTTGATGGTGATTATACAGCTCTTCAGGTAACACGTGGTGTTTACGAGACATCGACATCACTTTAGAGAAACGCTCCTCAACGTAAGCCATACGACCGGGATCAACATCAATGCTGTCTAGGTAGGTTCTTAACTCGTTGTTGGTCTCTTCGATCTGAATAATGGCTTCAGAAAGCAAGTTCGGTAACTCGGCCAATCTTTCATCTAGCTCAGCTAGCTGAATTAAGGAGTTATTGGCCGATTGCAGAATACCAAGCGCATTAACTTCTTCGCCTTCATAAATAAGCTCGATAGCTTGCTGACAGGTTGTGGCCAGTTCTCCGCTATTGGAGAGGCGCTTATGCTCTTGTTCGAGGTCTTCATATTCTTCCTCCCCAATAGACAGCTCATTTAACTCTTTGATTTGGTATTCAAGAAGTTGTTTTTGAGCTTGGTTTTGCTGGCTATTTTCACGTAACTCTTTTAAGTGGTTATCCGCTTGTCGCCAGGCTTGATAAGCATTACGTGTCGATTTCAATAGGTTCAAGTGGCCTGCGTATTGATCAAGCATGGCCATTTGGTAATCGCTTTTCATCAACTGGTGATGCGCGTGTTGACCATGGATGTTGATCAGCAGTTGTCCTAGCGATTTCAATTGCGAAAGAGGGACAGGGCTACCGTTGATGAATGCACGAGAACGACCTTCTTTTGAGATGGTTCTGCGCAGGATGCACTCACTGCCATCAAGCAATTCGTTGTCTTCTAACCAGCGGGTAGCATGCAGATTGTTCTCAAGTAAAAAAGCGGCACTGACTTCGGTTTTTTCTTCACCTTGTCGAACCATTCCTGCATCGGATCTTCCTCCAAGGCATAAGCCTAAAGCATCGATAGCGATAGATTTACCCGCACCAGTTTCCCCGGTGATTGTTGTCATGCCTTTAGAGAGTTCTAGCTGTAAAGACTTAACAATAGCGAAATTATTAACACTTAAATGAGCCAGCATTTTTATTTACCTGTATAACTGAACAATACTGTATATAAGCTCAGTATATACTGTTTCTTTATACAGTAAAGTCGACAGGTGAAAATTTTTTGCGACAGCTCTCAGAATTGAGCTTGTCTGTAGATCACTGAAACCGCTATAGATTCCCAACTCAGTCGTTCCTCCCTCTTGGGAATGACGATGTGGTGGATTGGCGTAAAGATAGAGGCGGTGGGCTTTTAATCGGCAATAAAAAAGGCTGACGAATGTCGTCTAATGCCGATCGTTTAAGAAGACTTGAACGATCCTGCAGTTAGCAGATAATC